>CAIRSV010000182.1 GCA_903881265.1 uncultured Bacteroidota bacterium | reverse complement strand
GACAAACGCAACAAACATGGTAGCTCATTCTGCATTCGAATATAACCGAACATACACTAGCCTCCCCTTCTTGCAGTGGCCAGATAAAATGTGAATATCTCTTTTCGTTGAATTGTAATAGCCATTTAACTTTGTGAAAATTTTTCCCCCACTTCATGGCAGACTTTACCCAGAATAGAAGCGTATTCATTAAAATTCTCTTTGTCGCCATCCCTGTCATCATTATTATCCGCCTATTGTTTTTACAAGTTTTTGATATCGGTGGATATAAGCAACAATCACTCGGGCAGGCGATTTACATGAAAAAGGTATACGCCCCAAGAGGCATCATCTATGACCGTAAGAATAAAGTGCTGATGAACAACAGTATCGTGTACGATTTGGTGGTAGAGCCGAAGAAAATAAATGCCGACTTTGATTCATTGTATTTATGCAAGCTCATCAATGTTAGTATTGAAGACCTCAGACATCAGATCAAAAAAGTGATTATTCGAAACGGTTGGCAAAAACCTTCCGCCATTTATAAAAACCTCTCGCCTACCGCTGTAGCAAGACTTCAGGAAAACTTATATGATTTTAGTGGCATCGATTTGGTCGAGCATGCTGAACGTAATTTTAATTATAATTGTGGCGGTAGCATTTTCGGATATATTAATGAAGTGAGTGAAAGTCAGCTACAGAATGAGAAATATGCTTCCTATCAGAAAGGAGATTACATTGGAATCAACGGACTTGAAAATTATTATGAAGATGAATTGAAAGGAAAATCAGGTGTGCAATATTTACTTCGTGATGTAAAACAACGGATACAAGGACCTTATAAAGATGGTACGCTTGATTCTGCAGCGACTCCAGGAAATGCATTGCAATTATATCTTGATGCAGATTTGCAGAAACTCACTGAAAAGATGATGGCCAACAAGTTGGGAAGTGCAATTGCGATAGACCCCAAAACAGGGGGCATATTGGCTTTTGCAAGTGGCCCATCATTTGACCCTAAATTACTAACAGGTTCAAATAAAGGAAACAATCTAAGCAAGATGCTCAATGATGCAACGAAACCCTTGTTCCTTCGTCCTATTCAGGCAAAATATCCACCGGGGTCCACGTTCAAACCATTAACAGCCTTAGTGGCGCTTGATGAAGGTGTCATTACACCTGATTACGGATTCGCTTGTACAGGAGGCTATTCGCTCTGCGGCCGTCGAATTGCGTGCACGCATAACGGACAAGGCCACGCGAGAAACCTAGCCTATGCGATTGCTAATTCTTGCAACTCCTATTTTTGTCATATTTTTCGGCTGGCTATAGATTCAAAAAAATATGACAATGTGCATGTCGGACTTGAGAAATGGCACCAATATATGAATGACTTTGGGTTAGGTCGGCAAATGGGCATAGACATTCCACACGAAAACAGCGGCAACATTCCTGATTCATCTTATTTCAATAGAATCTATAACGAGAATTGGAATTCATGCAATATGGCCATCCTTGGTATGGGACAAGGCGAAGTAGAAATGACACCATTACAAATGGCCAACTCAATGTGTCTGATTGCCAACAGAGGCTCCTATTTTATTCCTCACTTTGTGAGAGCGATCAATGGCAACTCGAATCATCCCGCATTGAAAAAATACCTAACCCCAAAAGTTGTCGCACACATTGCGGATTCTTCCTTTGAGTATGTAATCGGCGGTATGCAAGCTGTTGTAGATGAGGGGACTGGAAAAATTGCGCATATGGATGATGTCATTGTATGTGCGAAAACAGGTACCGCACAAAACGAACGTATGATTAACGGAGTGCGTGTCAAGTTACAGAATCACTCTATGTTCGTTGCCTTTGCGCCACGTCAAAATCCAAGGATTGCTGTGGCCGTTTGTATTGAAAATGCTGGATATGGCGCCTCATGGGCAGGACCTATTGCTAGTTTGATGATAGAACAATACCTCAAAGACAGCATCACTGAAAAACGAAAACCACTTTTGAAGAAAATGGAAGATGCTAAAATCATTCCTAACTATACCTACATTTTAGATTCATTAGACAAAAGGACAGCAAGGGCTAAGGAAGCTATGAAACACATTTCAGCAGACAGCCTGAAACGAGCAAACAAGATCAAAGACAGTTTGAAACGCCGAGAAGATTTAGCCATAGGGGCTTATCTGTTTAGAAAATTCTATTTAAAAAAATAACATTCATTTTCACACAAGGAATACAATACAAATGAGCTTTAAAGCAACATCATTATTTGAACGAATCGACTGGCTAATGGTTTTCTTCTATGGCATCTTAGTGCTCATAGGAGTCCTTTGCATTTATTCGGTAGAACATCGAAGTACTGATGTTAGTTTTTTTATGATGAAAAGCAATTACATGAAGCAACTCATCTTTTTGGGCATCTCATTATTTGTGGCACTCATTATTATCCTTATGGACAGTAAAATATTCACCGCCATTCCTTTTCTTGGTTATGTGATCGGTTTTATATTGCTCCTTCTTGCGTTAACTCCATTAGGAAAAGGCGTCAGAGGTTCCCACTCATTCCTCAACCTTGGGTTCTTTACCTTTCAACCTGGAGAGCTAATGAAACTATTTACGGCGTTATCAATTGCAAAATTTCTCTCATTACAGAATACAAATTTCGCCCTACTGAAACATCGTCTACTTTGTGCTTCATTGGCGATCATACCGGCATTGATTATCATTTTACAAAATGAAACAGGCTTGGCATTAGTGTATTTTTCCTTTTTTCTGGCGATGTATCGCGAAGGATTACCCAATATCGTATTGGTGATTGGTTTTTCAATTTTGGGCCTCACGCTCGCTACCTTATTGATTCCAAAGAATATTTTATTTGTGATTCTGTCAGTCTTAGCTATGTTGATTCTGTATTCAGAACGCAAACAGCTTCGTCGAAATAGAGAATTTCTTTTATTAGTAGCAGGTATCTGGTTTGTAGGCGTCCTATTCTCTCAAGTGCTTGTGCCAGTTGCTTTCAAGAATGTATTGAAAGGTTATCAGGTGCAACGTATTTACACGATGATTGGCCAAGAAGTGCCGGAAGAATACACCCGTGAAGGCATCGATAGTAAAAAGCAAAACGCGTCAGAATATAATGTGGGGCAATCCAAAATTGCGATCGCCTCAGGCGGATTCTCAGGAAAAGGTTTTTTAAATGGCACACAAACTCAATATAATTGGGTACCCGAGCAACGAACTGACTTCATATTCTGCACAATTGGCGAGCAATTTGGCTTTATCGGAAGTACCTTATTGATCTTGATTTTCACAAGTATGCTTCGACGCATTGTGATGATTGCCGAGCGGCAACGATCGCAATTTACACGTATCTATGCGTATTGTGTTGCGGGCATCCTGTTCTTTCATCTAGCCATTAATGTTGGCATGACGGTTGGTCTTGCGCCCGTAATCGGCATTCCTCTCCCATTGATTAGTTATGGTGGCACGTCGTTGCTTATCTTCACGTCTCTTATCTTTATTCTAATAAGATTGGATGCAGATCGTCAGATGGTTTTAAGATAACAGTGAATTAAATTATGAGCATTACAATAACACCACTTTCAGAAGGCGAATTTACGATCGGGCACGACAAAATATTTGTACCTTTCGATGAAACACTGCATGAATTAAACCATCGACCTGTTGGTTCTTTATTAGTAGAAATTCAGCCCTTTCTGATACAAACAGAAGGCAAAAATATCCTTTTTGATACAGGCCTTGGATATACCTTGCCGAACGGCGAACGACAGATTTACGCCAATCTCCGCCATCACGACCTTACCCCAAACGACATTGACATGGTCATTTTATCGCACTTGCACAAGGATCACGCAGGCGGCATTTGCCATACCAACGAACTCGGCATTAAAGAATTATCATTCCCAAATGCAACGTATTATATCGGCAAGAAAGAATTTGAATACGGCATTGAAAAAGGATTCCCGTCATACACAACCGACGACTTTGATATAGTAAAAAATTCACCACAAGTTGAATGGCTCGACGACAAGGGAAGTATTCTTGGTTTTATATCCTATGAAATTGACGGCGGTCATTGTCCGTTTCACACTTCTTTTTTACTTCATAGCGAACATGAACGCATTTTTTTCGGAGGTGATGTAGCCCCTCAATTAAAACAGATGAAGGCGAGATATATGGCTAAATACGATTACGATGGAAGACGCACAATGGAACTCAGACAGGCGTATGCAGAAAAAGGAAAAGAGGAAAATTGGATCTTCCTCTTTTATCATGATGTAAAAATTCCTTCGTCAACACTATAAGTCAATGAGTTTTATCAGTTATTTTTTCGTGGCAAACCCTCATCAGATCGACCTTCTCTGATTGTAGCGTTGCGATCTTTTCCTTCAGACAATCGCGATTGATTTCTCATTGGTCGATTTCTGAATCGTTCTTCCTCACTGCCCTCACGCATATTTTTTTGTCGATTCTCCATCTTGTTCATTCGTCGAAGTAATATTTGATTGAATTCCTTTTCAGATTGGAATAATCGTCCTAGTTGCTCATTACTAATTACTTTCAAAAACTGGGCACTGTATTTTCGCTTGATATCAATGGTGCGTTGCTCTCGATCGAGGATTTGATCGGCAGAGCGACTATCGTTACCGCGCTTTAAATCGTTGATTGCATTATGCATTTCATCGTCATACTGATTATAAACAGGCCAAAAACGTTCTGCTGTTTTCGGATCAAGATTCAACTTTTCAGACAAATAAGCCACCTTAATGCTTTCTACTTTCCCTTGTCTGCTTTGCGCCAGCGCGTTGAAGGCACTAAGTTGAATAACAACGAAAAGTCCGATTACTATTTGTTTCATGATATTTCTATTTTAAAGGGTATAATTTAATAATTCTTCATCACTCAGATTATTGAATGTATTGTCGAGCATTTCTACTTCCCATTTTTGAAGATCAATGCTAGATTCATCAATATTCACCAACACAAGACTACTTTCTATTGCTGCTTGATGAAGTAATAGATATTGATCAACTTCGGCATCCGAAACAATAGCTAATTGAGATTCAAAGGAAGTATTTGCATGCTTTGTACGAACAGGATTCATGAATATTCTTAGGGATATGCCCATAAAAAGAAGTACGGTGGCTGCCAAGGTTAGTCGCGATATAAGTACCCGATTAAAAACGGACCTTGGAACAACATTGATTGTTGCATTAACCTGAGCCGGCAATTCAGAAAAATAATGTGCCGGAACTTCATAAGGCATTGTTTTAGGCAAAGCCTCCATTATTTTTTCCTCAATAATGACATCTCGAACGTTATCACTCAATTGTTCGATATACAATTCAGGTATGTCAAATGGCATTTCAATTGGAAGGGATGTGATTACATCGTTTGACTTCACCGCCTCTAACATAAGGGTTGAGAATGATTCGAAGAAATGCGAAGGAATCTCCATGTCAGGCATTTCGACAACAGAAAGATCAACGCCCAATTCATGTAACTCTTCCTGTATATGCTTCCTGTTTTTCATTTTCGGCGCGTTTGACTGATGCTTATTGATAAGGTTTAATTTTCTTTTAACATAAATTCACTCACCTTCTTAGCAGCGTGATGATACGATGCTTTTAATGCACCAACCGAAGTTTCAAGTACCTCCGACATCTTTTCATAAGGCATTTCATCATAATAACGAAGATTGAAAACTGCTCGCTGCTTATCAGGTAATGTTTGAATAGCCAATTGCAGCCTCCATTCGATATTCTTAAAATCAAACCCTTTTTCTGCTTTCACTCTACCACTCAGCCCATGTTCATCATCGGAGAGCGACAAGGCATTTTTCTTTTTCTGATTAGCAATATAAGTGAGGCATTCATTGGTGGCAACTCTGTAAAACCAAGTATACAAGCCTGCTTCTTGTCTGAAATTATGCAGCCCTTTCCAAGCCCGCACAAAAACGTTTTGCAGAATATCATTGGTGTCTTCATGATGTACGACAAACCGTCGGATATGCCAATACAAGCGTTCTTGATACTTCTTGACAATCATAGTGAACGCTTTATCCTTCATGGACTCATCCATGAAAAGTTCAAACAATTCCTTGTCATCCAAATCGATCACGATGTCTTTTAACATGGTTAGTCTATATAAAATTGGGCCTTCGACCTCATCTATTCACGAAAGTTTAAAGATAGGATGAATATGAACGAAATCAACGGCCTCTTGTTTTATAAATGATGTAGGTTTGCAAAGCACTATGAACCAAGCGAAGCCACTCTTAATATTTAAACGAATTTTCTTTTTACCCCTTCTTAGTCTCGTCTGCTTGAATGCCTGTGTATCACCAACCGACACCAAACTTCAACGCGCGAAGACACATCCTCGACCCTTGTCTTCAACAAATACAATGGATATGAAAGAATATCTTGTTGCCTTGTTCGACAGCACCGCAATAGGACCATTAGTAATTGCTGGAGATACTATTCAACATCCTGAAATACTGCAGAAGGCCTATATGATGCATCAGTTTGAACCCTTTTGGGTCAATGAACAAGGGCTTAACACCAATGCGGAGAATTTTATCCATGCAATAAAAGAAATCCGATATGACGGACTCGACCCCTCGGATTATGATTGTTCAACGATTGAAAAATCAGCCTTGCGTATTAAACATAACCAAGCAACTAAAGCGAATATCAATGAGTTTGAAATGCTGATGTCGCGTTCATTTCTGCATGTTTCAAACGACCTTCTTATAGGTTCAAATCCATCAAAGAGAAATAGAAAGGATTGGAAAATAGCAAATGATTCTGCGGCTGAATATAGCGACAAGGTATGTAACGCAATGAATGATGAGCATATAGGGAACGCCCTTGAACTCATGCGACCTCAACATCGCTATTATAACGCCATCAGGGAAGAATATAAACGTCTTTACAAACTGAAGGATGCAGGAGGATGGAATAAAATTAATATGCCGACAGACAGCCTTTCAAAAGATACATCTGCGCAATGGTTTTGCAGTCTTCGTAAACGATTATTTATCGAAACTGGGATGCCATCCGATACGTCATCAGGCAAATGGACAGTAGATTTGTCAGAAGCCATTCGCCATTTTCAATATACAAATCATATCAGGCCCAATGGAAAAATTGATTCAACAACTATTACAAGATTGAATATCGATATCCGTTCTAAATTGAACACGCTCTCATCTAACATGGAACGATTGCGTTGGATGAAACATGATTTTCCGCAACCGTATATCTGGGTTGATGTAGCCAAGCAAGCACTTTATTATATCGAAAACGATTCGATCCAATTTAATATGAAAGTGGTTGTTGGCAAACTCACACGACCAACTACTATGCTTGTGGCCCGTTTGCAGAATATCGTATTCAATCCACCGTGGACAGTGCCCCCCACCATAATGAAAGAAGATGTGATACCTGGCATTGCAAAACGAGGCCCATCATACCTTACACGAAAAGGGTTAAAAGCATTTGACAAAAATGGGAAACAGGTGGCTAATGCGGATATCAATGCAATGAATATCAATAAGTACAAAGTACGACAAGCGCCAGGGTATCGAAGCTCATTAGGTGAAGTGAAATTCAATTTACTAAATCCGTGGTCTATTTACTTGCACGACACACCGCACAGAGAAGACTTTGTAAAATTCTATAGGGCTTACAGTTCTGGTTGTATTCGTGTGCATCACCCGAAAGAGTTTGCAGCCTTTCTGTTAAGAGACAGCGCCAAGTATTCAAACACAAAAATCGATTCGATTTGCAACACCAGAAAAACTATGTATGTTCCAATGCATCGTGATGTGATGGTACATATTGTGTATCTCACCAATGCATTAGATAGCACAGGTCATGTGATGTATTTGAAGGATGTGTATAAATGGGATGCGGTAAAAAAATAAACACAAGAAAACATTAGGCTGACTCACCTTGCAATTTCAACACAAGAAACTCCTTTCCGAAAGCCTGCTGATGACGTGACAAGATAACCAACATCGCTAGTCCGGTTGTTTTATACACGGATAAAAAATTATCATATCGCTCCTGTAGATGTCCATTTGGCGCTATTTGTTGTTTGACCTGCGCTATCTTTTTAAAAGTCAGTTCTTCTTTCGTTTTCAATTGTGCATTAAATTTCTGAATCATTCGGTTTGTTATACGACTTGCCTTTGCTTTATGCGCGCTCATACTTTGCGACAAATTAGGCGACACTGATTCACCTAAAGAAATAATCGCATCATAATGCACGTCCAACTCGCGGATGATGGCTTGCAAGGATTTCATCGTATTGGACTCTTGTATCAATTGTTTGAAGATCATCTCATTTGAAAGAAATACCGACTCAAGCGGCATCGACAGTTTATTGATAGACGCTACCGTTTTTGCATTGATCCATAGCACTGAATTTCGTAACAAAATAAGCGGGTAAACCAACTGATGTTTTTCGAAAAGTGTTTTTAATTCAAGCCAATAGGCAAGTTCACCGCCACCACCTATGAAAGCCACATTAGGCAAGATTGTTTCCTGATACAAAGGACGAAGTATCACATTCGGAGAAAACCGCTCAGAATGTTGTTCTATTTCAACCTCCATTTCGTCCTTGCTGAATGTTATGCTAGTATTGACAACCTGATAGTGACCTTCTGAAAATTCAATCCGTTCTCTAAGATTCTCGTTGAGGTAAAATAAATTAATCGCGCGCGGATTTGCTTGCACTTTATACTGTGAAGAAAGTTTCGACAAGGTATCTAGCACCAAGGTTTGTGAATCTTGGAATAACAACTCATGCCGTATCACAGGTTTGAAAATCGTTTTCAATTGCACATCATCACCATCAATCACCAACAGTCCATACTGCCCAAATAAGGCATTGACGATGATTCTTGTCGCTTCAGCCAATGTATGCTCTCCGTCATACGCTTGCTCCAATAAGGTCATCAAAAAAGCTTCATCATTCACGTCTTTATTCAAGGTACGATTGATCACTTGCACGATATCTTTTAGCTCATGTGTTTTCATTCGACCGCAAGCACCCTTTTGATCTGTTCTCCAAGTATAGGTTGTTTCATTGTAATGGAATGTGCCTATCTCATCGATATCATTGTCTTCACTTCCCATATAATATACAGGGATAAAGTGATATTCGGGATAATGCGTCTTGCATTCCTTCGCCAAATTAATTGCGTGAATGATCTTATAGATAAAATAGATGTAACCGGTAAATACATTGGGCTGATGTGCCGTACATATGGTAAAGGTGTGTTCACTTTCTAAAGCGTCAATATGCTGACGAACGTCCGATGTCAATTCAAGCCCTTGATATTGCCTATTCAAAACATCCACCAATGTTACTCTATCCAATGCTTGCAACTTCTTTCGTTCTAGTTGTCGACCGATGGCTTCGATGGAAGGAAACTCGCTGATGAATGCTTTCAAATGTTCGTTCTCATCCACGTAATCAATCACAAGATTTGAAAAACTATGGGTATCACGATAGCTGATATATGTGGCGTTTGCTTTCATTTAGACTAGTTGGCCGTCTTGCATCCGTAATGAACGGTCAGAGAGAGCAGCAAGTTCTTCGTTATGGGTTACTAATATAAACGTTTGATTAAATTCAAGGCGCAGGTCATTGATCATATTAAAAATCGCTGATGAATTTTGGCTGTCGAGATTACCTGTTGGCTCATCGGCCAATACCACTGCGGGATTATTGATCAAGGCTCTGGCAATAGCCACACGTTGTTGTTCACCACCACTTAGTTCGGATGGTTTATGTTCAAGCCTATCCTTAAGCTGCAGATGCTCCAACAAGGCAGTCGCTTTCTTTGTAGCCTCCTTTTTTGACACGCCTGCTATCCAAGAAGGGATGCATACATTTTCAAGCGCACTGAACTCAGGAAGTAGATGATGAAATTGAAAAATAAAGCCAATTTGTTGGTTTCTAAAATCAGCAATTTTGGATGATGATAAGGACAAGACATCTACACCGTCGATTAAAAGTTCACCGCTGTCTGGCCTTGACAGTGTGCCTAAAATATGCAACAGGGTACTCTTTCCCGCGCCTGATGCACCCACGATACTAACAATCTCAGACTTGCGAATAGAAAGGTTTACATCCTTTAAAATTTGCAAATCACCGTAACTTTTTTTGATATTTTTGGTGGATAACATATTGCAAACTTAAAGATTTGGAAGTTATAAATTAAATCTTACATTTGCCCAAATTTTGAAAACCTTTTTAAACCCGTAAGATATGTTTTGGAGTCTAGAATTAGCTTCTCATTTGGAAGAAGCACCTTGGCCAGCCACTAAAGACGAATTGATTGATTACGCAATTCGCTCAGGCTCACCCATTGAAGTAATCGAAAATCTGCAGGAACTCGACGACGAAGGTGAAGGATACGAAGGTATTGAAGACATATGGCCTGATTATCCGACACAGGAAGATTTCTTCTTTAATGAAGACGAATACTAAAGCCAGTCTCCCGATAACGATTTCATCAATCACACATTTTTAAACGAAGCATTCGTTTTGAAAAGCACCCTCGAGGTGCTTTTTTTTAGTTGGATGAAATTCGATACTATGTCTTGGGTCTTATTCCTTTCCCTCCAACGGCTGACAGCTTGATTGGAGCCGCGAGATGATTATGTTGGTCGAGACATTGCGGGGATAAATTAATATACTCTTTGTTTCAGAAACATTCTTTTAGTTTGTCGTCTCAGCTATTCCAACAAATTCCTTTAAATAATTTGGACAGAAATCGAATCCATTTGGCCATTCAATTCCACCTCCATTATCTACAACAGCAAGTTTGAAATACTCAATATCAAGTAACTTAGCACTTATCCCTTTCCCAATTAGATTCTTGAAATCAATACCCCTTGATTCCCCATCGTTAAACCGAATCCAGAATTTATATTCTTCTACATATTTCAGTTCAATAATCTTATACATGTCATTTTATTTAAGTGGTTCAATAGGATTTATTTCCATTCTTCTTTCCCCGCACCGTCTCGACAACGAAATTTCCAACTTAGTTGTATCATCCTGTCGGACGCCGCGGCTTATCGAATGTTCATTCATAATCAATATACAATGGACACATTTTATTCTGTATGGGTATTCAATGTTACATCCCCTCTATGATCTCCAGATTCTTTTTGATCATACTGTCGATGATCTTGCCTCCGTCTTTGGTGAAGGTCTTGTTGATTCGATTGGCAACAATGGCGTTGATGGCCAGACAATGATGACCGAATACACGCCCCAATCCGAAGATGGCCGAAGTCTCCATTTCGAAATTGGTGATACGATGTTCTCCGAATGAAAAACCTGATAACTGATTGACCAACTCAGGAAACTGTAAACCAGCCCTGACTACCCTGCCCTGTGGCGCATAAAAACCCGGACAAGTAACAGTGATACCCTGATGATAAGCTTCCCCGAAATGTGATAATAAGTCCTTAGAACCTTCTACTACATAGGGTATGATATTCTTACCTTCCAATGATGTATGCTTCACAAAGGCGGCGCAAAGATCCTTTTCGTGTGGCGTGTTTTGAAGTTGATAATAATGTAATACATTATCGAGACCTATGCCATGACTAGATGCCACCAAACTATCAACCGGGATATCGGCTTGCAGACTACCCGATGTGCCGAAACGAATGATGGATAAGGCTGTATGTTGCTCCTTCACGGTACGAGTTTCAAAATCGATATTCACACAAGCATCGAGTTCATTCATCACGATATCGATATTGTCGGGACCGATACCGCTCGACAAGACCGTCAGGCGTTTCTTACCTAAGGTACCGGTATGGGTCACAAACTCACGATGTTGTGTTTTGAATTCTATGGTATCGAAATACTTCGACACTTCCTTTACCCTGTCGGGATCGCCGACTGTGATGACGATCGGTGCCAGATTTTCGGGTCTGAGATTGATATGATATACCTGTCCGTCTGCCGTGATGATCAATTCCGATTCGTCGATTCGTTGCATTGTTTTTTTGTTACAAACTTAAAAGAATAAATCTACAAATTGATTTCTGCAAATTTGGTAATTATAGAATTAGTATTACATTTGCAAGCACGGTCTTGTAGCCGAGTGGCTAGGCAAAGCTCTGCAAAAGCTTCTACACCGGTTCGAATCCGGTCGAGACCTCTTCAAAAAACTGCTCCTTAAGGGGCAGTTTTTTTTATGCCGATCTACTGCTTTTTGTTTATTTTTCCTCTCCGGTTTGGTTTTTCTCCATGACGCCATTAGCGGCTTTGATCATAGAAAAGGCATACCTTTTCATGTCTGCTGCGCGTTTAGATTGTTCACTCAAGTAGTTCTTCGTATCGCCTGATCGATAGCGGTGTAGGTATTCCGAACCATGGATAGTATAGATATAAAAATACTGATCATCAATACAACCCACTTTGTCATCGGATGAAAAGAAGGCATAGGAACGTTTCTCTTTGAGTAAATCTACGCCAAAGGTATTATTGACAAACGGGATATGAAGCATATCCATTACCGTAGGAAAGATATCAATCTGCGAACCAAATTCCTTTATGGATGTTGGCTTTAAGATAGAGCTATCTGCTGAATACATCATTAATGGAATATGATGATACGATAAGGGTATATCATAATGCGTATCACCCATTACGCAGCCATGATCGGCTACAAAGATAAAAAGCGTATGCTTAAACCATTCCTTTTGCTTGCAGCGATCAAAAAAATCACGAAGAGACCAATCGGCATATTCAACAATCTGTTTCGAAATATCATTATTTTTTGGTTGAAATGAAATTCGCTTGGGAATGATATAAGGCGCATGATCACTTACTGTCATAAAACCGGCAAAAAATGGCACCTTAGTCTTAGCCAATTGATCGAGTGTATCCACAGCATAGTGAAACATCACATGATCAGGAACACCAAAAGCACTTTGAATGTTGATTTTATCGTAATTGTTTTGAGAAATAATCTGATGAAACGAATTGGTTGACAGAAAGGTCCCCATATTATCAAAACTAGGATCGTGCGTGGTAAAGAAAATTGTTTCGTAACCGGCCTTTTGCAACATGAAGGGCAAACCTGTGTACTGTTTCACATCGGGTGAACTCATCGGATGCTCAGCAAGAATAGCAGGATAGGCATACAGCGATGAGAAGATGCCGTTGTAGGTGTGTCGTCCAGCAGCATAAAAATTCTCAAAGCAATAGGCTTGTAAAGCAAGGCTATCTAAAAATGGTGTGAGCCCATCGGGATTGCCAAAGTGTCCTAACTTATTTGCCGACATACTTTCCATGATAACCATCACCACATTAACCTTATTTGCACTTCCTGACGCTTCCTGACGCCTTGCGATAGGCGAAGACAAGGCAG
>CAIRSV010000181.1 GCA_903881265.1 uncultured Bacteroidota bacterium | reverse complement strand
TCAATATTCATACCGCCTTCTGTGCTATACATAAAAACATATTGCTTTTTTTGGCGATCAAGAAGGATGGATAAATAAAATTCTTTCACAGCACTTGCTCCTTCATAATAGGCATCTTCGGCCATAAACATTTTTGTAACCACTTTCCCAGCATCCCCTGTTTGCAGTGTCACAAGGGTATTACCAAACATATTGTCGGCTACTTGTTTTGCCATTTCCTCACTTTTCAACACCTGCACTCCATGTTGTTCTGGCACCTCGATAAAGGTTCCCTTTCCGCGTCCTCCGGCATGAATTTGGGCTTTTGCCACAACGAACCTTGACTTTGTATTCGTGCTTACTTCCTTGTACGCAGCAATCACCTCTTCTGTGTTCACGCATAGTATCCCACTTTGCACAGGTACATGGTAGCGTTTTAATAAATCCTTGGCTTGATATTCGTGTAAATTCATCTTGAATTAAAATTTTGCGGCAAATTTAGTTTTCTGAATCCGAATAATCACCGATGTGCTGCTTTATTTTTAAACATCGCCATAAAGAAGTCAATAAAAAGTCGAAAGTGCCCTTTTTTATGCAAGTGCGATTGATAATAATTATTTCAAATACTGACAAAGTAGACATCAGTTGAAATTTGTAGAAGAATATTATCATTAAAATAATATATTTGCTGACACATAATGGACTACACTCTCGTTATATATGCGGTGGGCGCTTTTCTTGTTTCCTCACTCACACAATATCTGGTCATTGACTTATCGCACAAACGTGGCATATTCATCGACGACCACATCAGTGATTTGCCTCAAAAACTACATAATGAGCCAACGCCACGAATTGGAGGCCTTGGTATTTTTATCGCTTGTGTTTTTATGACGAAAGATTTAGAACTTGGATTGAAAATTATTCTATGCTTGATCCCAGCCTTTCTTGCCGGATTTCTGGAAGATCTTTTCGCCAAAATTTCGCCACTACGACGATTATTGATTATGAGTATCTCTGCCGTGATGGCCATTTACTTATTGGATGCGGTTGTGCTTGATTTCGGCTTTATGGTGGTCCCATATTGGTTAGGCATCATCATTTCTGTGATTGCTTTTTTAGGCCTGATCAACGGAACCAATCTGATTGACGGTTTCAACGGCCTCTCGTCGGGTGTATGCTTCTTGATATTCACAACCTATTGTGTAATCAGCCTGCGAGTGGGCGACCATACCATGGCATTCATCAGTTTAATATGCATGGCCTCTATACTCGGCTTTATCTTATTCAACTTCCCGTTTGGTAAAATTTTCCTTGGTGATGGAGGCGCTTACAGTCTTGGTTTTATGCTAGCTGTCTTATCCATTCTGATTGTCAAAAGAAACCATGATATTTCGCCATGGTTCGCGTTAGTCTGTTTGATTTATCCTGTGTGGGAGGTTATCTTCTCGTTTTCTAGAAGAATGCTTATACATCGTTTATCGCCACTGCACCCCGACTCCAAACATGTACATCAGCTTATCTTCCGAAACATCACACGACATAATAACCCGTTGACCTCCTTACTGATTTTCCCGTTTGTACTATTATTTAATGTGCTAGCTATCCTGTTTTATACTAGTTCATTTTATCTGTTCATCATATCGGTTGTCTTTGTATGTATGTACACACTCTTCTACCTGATCTATTCATTGAAGGAAAAGAAAAACGGGCTTCCCATTGAAGGGCAATCTCCTATCAGCTAATCGTCAGCGCGTCCGCAAGATATGTTTAGTAAGTAGTTAGCATCTCACGTTGTTCAACATTTTACGATGCAGTTGAAAATAGGGCCTACTCCTCCGATACGTATTTATAGGCAATTCTATTTGCTCTGTAGTGTATCAAAAACAAACACCTCTTCGTTTGGATGCTTCATGAAATACGTTTCACGCGCATACTTTTCTAATGTGTTCGAATCGGTTTTAATGGCTACTTTTTCAGTTTGAATGTCTTGAATTTCTTTCTCAAGATAAATGATTTTCTGTTTCATTTCTTTCAACTCATTTCGTTGCCTATACTGCGTTAGTACATCGTATTCAGCGAAAAAAAAGATCCACAGCACAAAGCCTGTAGTGACCAGAAAATATTTGTTTCGGAGTACCCCGATAATGGCTTTCATATGAATAGGCTAAGTTGTAAGCAAACAAATTAGGCTTTAACCTCTGTCGAATTTTTTTTCCTGTATGCAGAAGTAAGTTCCATCGAGATGGCACTGCGATCCATTTTGATAATCGTGTTGCGGTCGACCTCCACAGAAATTGTGCCGTCATCATTAGCCTTTACGATTTTACCATAGATACCGGCCGTAGTGATAATTGTATCCCCTACATTATTTTGGTTTGAGAATTCCTTTTGCTCTTTGGCACGTTTCATTTGAGGACGAATCATAAAAAAGTACATCACACCAATCATACCAACCATAAACACGAGGTTCATCATCGGATTTGGTTTTCCTCCTTCTCCCATCATCAATAAAGTGTCAATCGAATTCATGCTATTATATTTTTGTGAGCAAAAGTATTCAAATATTCAGATAGAACATAATTTTATTTAGCGTCAACAGCAGCGCGGATATATAAATTATAGACTGATGGATTTCCGTTGGTATTGACAATAATCATCTTCTCATTATATCCTTTTCTACCCTGACTATTAAACGTGACGCTGATCTTGTTTTTCTCGCCAGATTTTATTGGTTGTTGCGGGAAGGAAGGAACGGTGCATCCACAAGACGCTGTGGCCTCACTAATCAGTATATCTTTTTTACCCATATTCTCAAATTCAAAATCATAGGTCAGCATTTCACCATCGGATACATTACCAAAATCATGAATCGTATCCGAAAATGACAGGTTGCCTAATCCCTGTAACGCAAGCGTGTCATCGACGATAGACCTTGGATTTCCGACGAGGCTGCTTGGCAAATGTCCCTTTAGTGCGTCTGTATCATCTGTTTTTACCTTGGATTGACACGCGACCAAAAGCGACAAAACAACAAACAAATTGAATCGGTTCATACTGCTGTTAATTGAAATCATATCCGTTACTTTTTTGTAAAGGTTTCTTTATGTAATTTATGTTCCTTCAGAAGATCTTTGTGCACATTATCAAGCAAACCATTGACAAACTGTCCACTCTGCAAGGTGCTATACGATTTGGCTAAATCAATGTATTCATTAATGGTCACCTTTACCGGAATGGTATTAAAATAGAGCATCTCAATAATACCAAGATGCAGTAAGATCAAATCAATCAAGGCTACGCGATCGGCATCCCAGTTGACAAGC
The DNA here is from genome assembly GCA_903881265.1 of uncultured Bacteroidota bacterium. GTDB lineage: Bacteria > Bacteroidota > Bacteroidia > Chitinophagales > Chitinophagaceae > OLB11. The sequence continues at coordinate 6,426 of CAIRSV010000181.1, read as the reverse complement.
TTGGGTTCTATGAGACTAAACACAACATCTTTCTTTTCGTAATAGGCGTTGATGAGCTCGTGGGCAAATTCCAATTTGTCGGCAGAGATTAAGCGATTGAACTGAAAGTTGGATGCATTGTCAAGTAATTTATCCATCCAGGCTTCAATCATTTCAGCATCATTATACCAACTTAAAAATCGTTCGCTGAGAAAGCCGGATGCAATTTCATTTGAAAAAATACACTTGGATAAAATAAACTGCAGAATTGCTTTTTCGTCTGGCTGGTGACGCTCTATTGTCGAGATATATTTTTTATACTCCTCAGAATCAATCAGGAATTGAAATATTTTCTTAATTGTCTCATCATCAAAAAGGGAGGAAAGTGTATGAAGCTTAACTGCATCTGCAAACGAGGTATTTTTCTTCAATTGCTGAATAATCATATTGCCTGCCAACTTTTTATTGACATTCATATCTTCTGCAGTCGCTATCAACTTTAATGCCTTTTGATTGGCATGCACAAGTACATATTCGGATAATAAGTACATCAGATGTGTGATAGCAGAAAGTAAGGCTGAGGTCTCTTTAATTTTATCATCCAATACCTTTGTCGGTAAATGGGTATCAACCTCCTCATATTGTTGACCAAGTTCATAAATTGTCTGGAATACCTTGATTCGAATGTTTCTTCTACTGATCATACAAAGAGCGTGCGCGTTTTAAAAATTGGTCGCAAATATAGGTCAATTCATGTCAGATTTCCGACTTGATTTATGTTGAGAATTGTTATTAAAAACATAATGCAAGAAGCAGTCAAAAAAAATGCCACTTGATGCCCGTTGCAAACGCATGATGGAATGAAAAATTTTAGACTGCAAGAAAAAATCAGGCGCGTGTGAACGATTGTATCAATTAAATCGACAAAGGGCAACAAGAAATGGATGCAAATGCAACCAACGTCTAAGACACCTCGTTCGTCTTGAAGAAACGATGAGAAATTTATCCATCTGAATATTTGTTAATGAGGTCTATTATTAAATAATAAAATCTATATTTGTTTCGTCATTCAAAAAAATATAAACTTAAACATGAAAAAACTTCTTACCCTCACCCTTATCACCGCATTAGCCCTAGGTTTCAACGCGTGTAAAAAAAGCAGCTCAACAGTTGATGGCACTAACTTTTTAGGCAACACATCAAATACGACAACAGCGCCAGCGCCGGTTGACCCATTAGCCCTTGTAGGATCATTACCTGCAGATTATACTAAAAAAGTTGTTCTTGAAGAATTCACAGGCGAATGGTGCGGATGGTGCCCTGAAGGCGCGAAAGTAATGGTTGATAACATTGCTGCTCACCCTGGAAAAGTTATCGGTATCTCTGTGCATGATGGTGACCCAATGGAAATCCCCTCATACAATACTTGGATTAAAGCATTGACAGGCGTTACAGGTTTCCCTAATGGAAGTGTTGACAGAGCTGATGCTTCTGATCGTGGAAACTGGACTAGTCAAATCAATACCGAATTAGCGAAAACGTCTAAGCTCGGCATCGCAATGGTGACAAAGACGAAAGGCAACTTAGCGTCAGTGACAGTTTATATCGGTTATAAGACTGCAATTCCAGCGGGTGCTAAATTAACCTTAGCTGTTATCGAAGATAAGGTACCTCAAACTTCTGGTGGCCAATCCAACTACTCTACAAGTGTTGTTGTTGATGCAAACTGGCAGCATTCGCATGTATTGAGAGGCTTAGTGACTGCAAACGATGGTGATGCGGTTGACTTAACATCCCCTAAGAAATATACAATCGTTGAATTCAAAAATGTTGATTTGTCAACAATGAATATCAACAATATGGCTAATGTGCAGTTCGCTGCGTTCATTAACGTAAACTCAACGCCAAGAGATATCCTTAATGCACAAGAAGCAGGATTGAATGAAACAAAAAAATGGGATTAATAAATTTCAATTAATATATGAAACGCCTCTTCGGAGGCGTTTTTTTTATGCAGGAATCCTTAAAAATTAATCCCCGAGAATTTATATTCCTTACTTTCGTCGTGTGATACTAAGTAATACTGAAGAAAATTATCTAAAATCAATTTACCATCTTGGTAATAGCAGTTTGCATGAGCAGACCTCAACCAATAGTATCGCTGAATCCTTATTGATAAAGCCTGCAACCGTCACATCGATGTTAAAGAAATTGAGGGAAAAGAAACTCATTTCGTATGAACGCTATGGCAAGGTTTCGCTGACAAAAAAGGGAAATGAATTGGCCTTGCAAATCGTCCGTAAACATCGTTTATGGGAAGTCTTCTTGGTTGAAAAATTAAATTTCAAATGGAATGAAGTGCATGAAGTAGCCGAGCAGCTCGAGCATATACAATCTGAAAAACTCATCAATAAATTAGATGCCTTCCTTGAATTCCCAACCCACGATCCGCATGGCGACCCTATACCCGACACCCAAGGTAAAGTTGTGAGTATATCCAAAACGACACTCGCTGAAGCTACTATGGGCGCTACGTATAAGGTGGTAGCAGTGAAAGATTCATCAAGTGATTTTCTGCACTATCTGATGCAATTACATATCACGCTATCCACGACTATTAAGGTCATCCGAAAAATTGAATTCGACCATTCAATGCAAATAGTAGTCAATAAAAAAGAGCTGAATGTCTCTGAAAAATTCGCTTCCAATATTATAATAGGTTAATCATTATGAAGACAAGCAAGAAAAATTATCTGCAATTGATCAATCCATTGGAGTTATTACGCACCAAAAAAATCCTTCAGAATAATCCCACTGTTAGTCAGACTTCTACAGCGCAGCAAGAGTCAGTGCTCAGCTTATATGCATACAATCAAGCAAGTGTTTCGTGCAATCATTCAATCAGCAGCGATGACGTTGTTGAGTCATTGTTTGAGGGCGCTAAAAATTATTGGTTGAATGTTGATATCCTCAATACACAAACAATCGAAAAGATTGGCAAGAATGTTGGTTTGCATCCATTGATTATTGAGGATATTCTGAGTAAGAATCAACGCCCAAAATCCGACGAAATCGACCAATTATTTACCTGTGTGATTCATATGCTTTATTTCAATGAAGAAACCAAGAGCATAGAAAGTGAACAAGTTAGTTTTGTCTTAGGAAAAAATTTCTTAATCACATTCCAAGATGATTGTATTCGTGATTTGTTTGCGCCCATACGAGAAAAGCTCAACATTGCCTCCACAAAAGTAAGACAGCATGGTGCTGACTATTTGCTCTATGCGTTGCTTGATGCCATCGTTGACCAATATTTTATCGTCCTTGATAACGTTGCGATTCAGATTGAAAAACTTGAGGAGGATATATCAAGAGGAAATTCAGATGCCTATTCAATGAATCATATCAATGATCTGCGAAAAGAAATCATGTTCTTCAAACGCAATGCACATCCTGTAAGGGAATTAATGAACAGCATTATCCGCTCTGAAACGTTACTGATTGAAGAACGAAACAATAAGTACTTCAAGGATATTTTTGATCACATTATACAAGCCAATGATTTGTGCGAAACCTATCGCGATGTCATTACTAATATTCGAGACCTTTACGTAAGTCAGGTAAACTTGAAGACCAATGAAATAATGAAGTTCCTTGCCATTGTCACAGCCTTGCTAGCTCCTGCCACTGTCATTGGCGGAATGTTTGGCATGAATTTCGACCGCATCCCTATTCTTCATAATCAATATGGTTTTTGGATAGCAACTTCCTTAATGATCATCGTGCCAATCTGCATGCTCTTTTACTTTAAGCGTAAAAATTGGTTTTGATAATACCCTTATTTACCGAACGATCTCTTCAGGAAAAAATTCATATCACTCCATGATTTCTTATCACTAGCCGCATTGTATTCAATCGGCATATTGAACTTTTTGCCGTTGGCAGTGGCTTCAGGATTTGTAAAAGCATGTGTAGCACCAGGATAGACTATCATCTGATAAAAGACTTTCATTGAATCTAGATTTCCTTTAAAGTGCTTGATATCATCATCACTCACAAATTGATCAGCATCACCGTGACAGACTAGCAATGCAGCTTTCGTACTTCCGCGTGTTGCATCAACGCCAGCTAAACCGCCATGAAAGCTAACAACCACTTTCATATCGATTCCCAGCTTTGCCGAATTGAGCAACATGCTGCCACCAAAGCAATAACCCACACCACCAATTTTCAACGCGTCGGTTTGAGGATATTCTTTCAATTTACTAATCGCAGCCTCGATACGTTCCTTTGCTATTTGAGGATTCTTATAAAAAGGCGTTGCATAGTCAGCAGCCATTTTAGGATCTTCGGCTAATTTTCCATCACCATATAAATCAGCTGCAAAGGCGATATAACCAAGTTCGGCTAACTGACGAGCACGCGTACGAACATACTCATTACTCCCCCACCATTCGTGCACCACAACGATACCCGGCCTTTTTGTCTTAATTGCTGCATCATAAGCCACATAGCCTATCATTGTAATTCCTTGAAATGAATAGCTCACTTCTTCTCCTTTAATATCGTGCTGAATTTTCGTTGGTTGGGCATTGGCCGAATACATCATCAGCATATTGACCAGCAGCAGAAAAGCTACCCTTGTATATAGTTTCATTGTGTACATTTTAGGCGCAAAACTAATCGTTTCAATTGAACTTTGACGCTATTAACCCCTACACTCGTTGAATATTCTTCTGCTGTAAAACGGACTAATTAATTTTGATTTACCTTTCGCCAAAATTGAACGCTTTCTTTATGACTTTTTCAGACTTCAAACTTCCTGTATCCTTACAAAAAGCCTTAGACGAAACCGGTTACACACAGCCTACTTCCATTCAGCACAAAACCTTTTCGGTGGTGATGTCGGGCAGGGATGTCTGCGGTATTGCACAAACAGGCACAGGAAAAACGGCCGCGTATCTTTTGCCTATATTGAAGCAATTTAAATTCACAAAAGAACGTCACCCTCAGACCCTCATCATAGTGCCTACTCGCGAATTGGCGGTACAGGTAACGAATGAAGCCAAACGACTAGGACAATACATGAATCTGACTGCGTTAGCCGTGTATGGTGGTGTCAATTTAAGTGTGCATCGCGCTGAAGTTGAACAAGGAATGGATATCTTGGTTGCCACACCCGGACGATTATTGGATTTGATTTATTGCGGCTCACTTCGAACCAAAGCCATCAAGAAACTAGTCATCGACGAGGTGGATGAAATGCTTAATCTCGGTTTTAGGTCGCAGTTGAAAAGCGTATTAGAAACCCTTCCCGAAAAACGACAAAACCTATTGTTCTCAGCGACAATGACCGATGAAGTGGAGTTGCTGATTGAAGATTATTTCAATAACCCTGTCCGAATAGAAGCTGCCCCCGCAGGAACCCCGCTTGAAAAAATCGAGCAGATTGTATACCGTGTACCGAATTTCAATACCAAGGTCAACTTACTTGAACTTATCTTACAAGAAGACACGGCAATGATGAGAGTGTTATTGTTTGTCGCCACAAAAAAATTAGCAGATGAATTATTTCTTCCATTATCAGAAAAATTTCCTGAGCAAGTAGGTGTCATTCATTCGAATAAAGAACAGAATTTCCGTTTCAATGCGGTCAATAAATTCAAAGCGGGCGAAACAAAAATTCTGATTGCAACCGATATCATCGCGCGCGGATTGGATATTGATGATGTGACGCACGTTATTTGTTTCGACACACCTGAGGTTGCGGAAAATTATATCCATCGTATAGGACGTACTGGACGAGCCGACAAAAACGGAACTTCCATCACCTTCGTTGCGGATAATGAAACCGAACAGTTTGAAGCCATCGAAGCCCTAATGCAAACTGCTATCGCACCAACTGCGCTTCCTGCATCGCTTGTCATATCAACGGTATTAACCGAGGACGAGATCCCCAAAATTCGAATGAAGCATATCCCTTTTAAAATTCCTAAAGGGGAAGGTATTGGAGCCGCCTTCCATGAGAAATCAGAGAAAAACAAAAAGGTCAATGTGAAAGTCAGTCACAAGGATAAGATGTTTGCTAAGTATGGCAAACCTAAAGCAAGGAAACCTAAGAAATAAATGTAAGCGAAAAGCCGTTGACGATGGCCTGCGATCTATCCTCCCAAATACTATAAATCAACTTAAGTGAACTATCCCCTACCTCACCGTGAGTTTGCAGTTTTTCATGTTACGCTCACCGACAATTTGCACGATATAGGTACCGCTGCCCAAATGATTGGGAATGCGAAGCGAGGACTTGGTTTCGGATGTCAACACAATACGACCTTCAGCATCATACACATTCACATAGGTTGAAATCCTATGCGGGTCGTAAATCAAGATATCCTCCCCTTGCCTGATCGGATTCGGATAGACATTCAGTTCATCATCCGTCCTGTC
>CAIRSV010000180.1 GCA_903881265.1 uncultured Bacteroidota bacterium | reverse complement strand
GCTACGATGGTTTTTCCGCTTCCCACATCACCTTGCAGCAACCGATTCATTTGCTTACCGGTTTGCGTATCCAATCTGATTTCACGAAGCACCTCCTTTTGATCGTTCGTGAGTTCAAAGGGCAGATGCTGTTTGTAAAATATATTGAACGCATCACCTACTTTCAGAAATTGATATCCATGTATAAATTGACGGTTTAGTTTCAATTTGCAGATACCAATTTGATGCACAAATAATTCTTCAAATTTCAATCGATGCATCGCAGCTTGCAGCAACAGATTATCATCAGGAAAATGAATATTTTTTACGGCTTGATATCTTGACAAGAGACGATGTTGCTGAATAACGGATAAGGGTAAATTCTCTCGAATATCGTTTTCTTTAATCTGCGAAAAAAGTTGTTGGACGAGCTTCACAAAATTGCGGCCTGAGAGCCACTTCGCACGAAGTTTTTCGGTGGATGAATAGACCGGCATAAAGGCAGGTAATTCATCGAGCGATACTGCTTCTAGTTTTTCGATTTCAGGATGTGTGATAGTCCAATAACCATTGAAGCGAACAGCCTTGCCATACACTAAAAAATTGCCACCGCCTTCAATCACTTTTTCGATGAAACTGATGCCCTGAAACCATACCAACTCTATCATACCGGTGCTATCTTTCAGATTACCGACGAGACGCTTACCACGACCTATACCAACTACTTCTGCAAACGTGATACGCCCCACAAGCTGCACCATAGCGCCGTCTTCTTGAATCTGACCAATCTGCATCATTGTGCTTCGATCGACATAGCGGAAGGGATAATATTGCAGCATATCACCGAAGGTGCTGATTGCTATTTCCTTGCGCAGCAATTCGGCCTTGAAGGGGCCAACACCTTTCAGGTATTCGATGGGTGTAAGCAATATGTCCTGACTGTGTGTAAACATTACGGCCTTAAAAATAATTGAAAGAGTCGAAAGAAATCAATACAGCGCTAAAAGAATCACATACCGCTACGTACATTGAAATGGACGATAAGAAACAGCTTGCTGCTTTCACACCCTTGTTTTTTAATTATTGATTGAGATTATATTGGCACTATGTTTTTTTCGAGTTACGACATTCACGATATACGAGCCCGGCGCTAAGGATGGCAATTGAATGTTTGTTTCTTGTATCGGATGACTATATTTCTCGAAGAGAATTTGCGTACCATTGAGTGCATACACCTGCACCGATTTCAAATCGTCCGATGCCGATTGTATATGCAGGATATCCTTTGCGGGATTCGGATAAATGCGAATAGCGTCCTCAATGGGAGGAATAAAACTCACTGGTGAAAGACTTGCACAGGTATCAAGTTTTACTTTTGTAATAAAGGTATCCAAATACGCTATTGGGAAATGATGTCCTGAGAAATTATATGTGAAGTCGATGTGGCAAGGATGATTTAATGTGGCAAAGGTATCTTGCAAACTGTGTGTAGTGTATTCGTATGCATTTGAGCAACAATCATTATCACCAAAACTGAAAAGAAAATAGGCCGGCGAATTACTTATTTTCAATTTTAATGAATCAAGTGCGTATTGCTTGTACATATTATAGAAATAAGGATTTTCGAAATTATTTAAAGGGAACCCATACCGCTCGGCCGCGGATGTGCCAGAAGCGCAATTGACCCCATCAGCACCGCCTTCTAGACCGGCTATCAGTGCTGGGATACCTCCATTTGACAAGCCCAATACTATCACCTTATTATATTTCAGTTTTAAACATTTAATGGCCGCCGTGCATTCGATTTGCATATTCGCTGCCCAATTAAATCCATAAAAATCGGTGTAAGGAGTGAAATAGTTATAATCGAGTTTCATGTAATAAGTAGCTCCGGCATCTTTCCAAATACTTCGAAAATCTTCGTTAGGTTTTACATACGTGTATACGTCTCCATATTGAAGACATTTATCTTTGATAGGCATTGGAATATTATGATAATCATTGGGATTACCACTCGCAATCTGCCAACCGCTGTGGGTACCTGTTCCGGGAATAATAAAGAAGGCCGTTGTCGAATCGACACTCGATTTATTATAATAGGCATACCAATTTTTAACAACTGTATCAATCGAAAAAGATCCATTCATTTCTTGCAATATCGTATCGGCCCAAGGTAGTTGATTATGTAGTCCGTAAATGGGGTTGAATACATTCAGCGGCACGATATCATTTAGATGTTCAGCATTATATATTGAGAAGGGGCATTCATGTTGAACAATTCGAGTAAGGTCGTTGAACGATTGAACTTGATCTAAGATAAAATTGTTGGAATCGTTGGATAAAAATGTAATCGCATAGTATTGCGTAAAAATATCATTGAGCGGAAACGCTTGAGACGAACTTTTATGGGTGCTACAGACCAAGAGTATAAAGAATAAGAAACGATATTTCATATGAACGATTATTAGTAACAAATATAACCCAAAATATAGAAGGTCATCTTGCCATGTTTTGAAGCTCTTATGTTTTTCTTATTCAGCAACGATTTAGTCGTTCTCACTTTTTCTTCAATTCTTCGATTGACGCTTGCATGGTTTGAAGTAATTGCATCATATCATGCAAATTTATATCTTCAGCTTGCGTGTCAGAATTATTGAGCGTACAGACAAATTTCCACAGTTCCACCACCTCTGAATTTTTAATGACATAAGGTTGATAGTTTTTATTATCTGAATGAAGCTCAATGGATTTACCTTTCTTAAACAAGCGCTTATACACCACACCTTCTTCTTTGGTGACAATGATATAGGTGCTGCCGTTTTCGATATCATTGATTGATTCGATATATTTTCCAACCACATAACATCCATTTTTCAATGGAGGCATTGAATCGCCGGTAATCGGGAAGGCGCGATGCGTGCCCACTGTCTTGAATGGCAAACTCATCAGCGGCAATTTCTCGATATACTCTGGATCGGAATAGCCGGTGAGATAACCTGCAGAAGCTTTCATAGTGACAACTTCCACAGCGTCTTGATTGGCTTTGTCAACGATGATAGGAAATAAAATTCTATTCTCCCCCACTTTCATAAAGGACTCTGAATCGAACTTACTTAAATCGCATTTCACTAACGCATCGATTGCGATATGAAATAAATTAGACAGTTTGATGACGGTTTCAATCGGCGGATCGCAACGTTCTTCCTCATACGAACCGATACGCGCCCTCGGAATCTCTAATTGCTCAGCTAACTGCTCTTGCGACCATTTTTTGAGCGCCCGCAAATGTCTGATATTATTGGATAATTTACTCATACTAAAATATTGAGCAAATATATACTAAATTGATTAGTAATTTTAATTTTTCAGAAAGTCATCCCACAAACACTTCGCTGCGGTAAATAATATGGAACGTAATATCATGCATATCGATCTCGACTCCTTCTTCGTCTCCGTGGAGCGGCTTATGCGTCCAGAGCTTATGGGCAAACCTGTGCTCGTAGGCGGCACTAGCGACCGAGGGGTGGTAGCGTCGTGCAGTTATGAAGCCCGCGAGTTCGGTATCCATTCGGCCATGCCTATGCGTATGGCCCGACAACTTTGTCCCGAAGCTATTATTGTCAAAGGCGATGGTGAGCAATACAGCAAATACTCCAATATTATTACCGAAATGATTCATGAAAATGTACCGCTGTATGAGAAGACATCCATCGATGAATTTTATGTCGACTATACCGGCATGGATCGTTTTTTCGGTTGCTATAAAATGGCTACCGAACTGCGGCAGAAAATCATCAAAGAAACACATCTTCCGATTTCATTCGCGATGTCATCCAACAAGACGGTTTCAAAAGTTGGTACAGGTGAAGCCAAACCCAACGGACAAAAAGAGATTCCATTCGGAACCGAAAAAATATTTCTAGCGCCTTTATCGATTCGTAAAATTCCGATGGTGGGCGATAAGACATATCAACTCTTACGGGGTATGGGCATACAACAAATACGAACCTTGCAAGAGATGCCTTGCGAACTGATGCAACAGGTGCTAGGCGAAAATGGCGCGCTTATATGGCGTAAGGCCAACGGTATCGACAACTCAGCTATTATACCATACTCAGAACGAAAATCAATTTCTACCGAACGCACCTTCGAGAAAGATACCATCGACGTGAGGGCATTGAAAAGTCTGTTGATTGGCATGACAGAAAAACTCGCCTATCAATTGCGTGATGAAGGCAAACTCACTTCGTGCGTCACCATTAAAATCCGTTACTCCGATTTTAATACTTATACCATGCAGGCACGCATACCCTATACATCGCTCGATCATGTGCTGATTGAAAAGATAAACGGATTGTTCGATAAACTGTATCAGAAACGAATGCTGATTCGCCTCATTGGTATCCGTTTCAGTCATCTCGTATACGGCGGCTATCAGTACAATATGTTTGAAGATACACTCGAACAGATTCATCTCTATCAAGCCATGGACAGCATACGCAAACGCTTCGGAAACGATGCTGTAAGTCGCGCAGCCGGAAGCAATTACAAACCGAATAAAGTAAACGCATTCAATGGCATCATCGCTAAAACCTAACAGGCAAGCCGAATTAAAATGCCACAGATTCACAGATGATAGACAGAACGAATAAAACAGCATCGTACATAATCTATCCCAAGATCTGCGAATCTGTGGCTAAAAATTATTCGCCCATGCTCCTCAATAAAAAATATAAATTAACTGCCACAGATGCACAGATGATAGATAGAATGAACGAAACAGGATAGTAAAGTTCATCGTAAATAATCTACCCCAATATCTGAGAATCTGTGGCTAAAAATCATTCCCTCAATCCTTCTCAATAAAAAATACAAATTAACTGCCACAGATGCACAGATGATAGATAGAATGAACGAAACATCATCGTACATAATCTACCCCAACATCTGAGAATCTGTGGCTAAAAATCATTCACTCAATGCTTCTCAATTGCCATACATACTACAGTTTCTGCTACGGCACTTTTTCAATCGAAGAACTTATTGATGAGGTGCAACGAAACGGTTATGACACATTTGTAGTAAGCGATATTAATAACACGTCTGCTTGTCTTGACACTATCCGTCTTTGCAACGAGCGGCTGTTGAAACCTATTGTCGGAATTGATTTTCGAAACAACGCGCAACAAGCATACATTGGCATTGCTCAAAATAATGAAGGCTTTCAGGAACTGAATGAACACCTCTCATCGCATCTGCATAGCGGCGAATCATTCAACGAAATAGCACCAACATTCATACATGCCTATGTGATATATCCCTTGTCGACTTACAAAGGATGGCCACTACGCGAGCATGAATTTATCGGCGTAACACAAAAGGAGTTGAATTCGCTCAATTTTTCACCTGCTATCAAACAACCCAATAAGTTGGTGGCCTTACAGACAGTCTCTTTTGCAGGCAAACGTCAATTCAATGCGCACCGTTTATTACGTGCCATCGATACCAATAATCTGCTCAGCAAATTACCCTTAGAGCAGCAGTCGACAGGCACTGAAATGATAGTGCCAAAAGCATCGCTATATGATGCTTATGCACAGCATCCCTACATTATAAAAAATACGGAACGCATCCTCGATCATTGCCACATCGAATTTAAATTCGGCAAACTCACCAACAAAAATCGATCGTTTTATGAAGGAAGCATTGCCGCAGATAAAGAACGTTTATATGCACTTTGTTTGGAAGGATTGCCGTATCGATATCCCAATCCATCGACTGAAGTGATGGAGAGAATTACAAAGGAACTAGATATCATCACAGAATTAAAATTCGCGTCCTACTTTCTAATCAATTGGGATATCATCCGTTATGCGCAACATAAAAACTATTATTATGTAGGTCGTGGCAGTGGCGCCAACAGTATCGTTGCGTATCTTCTTCGCATCACTGATGTTGATCCAATAGAACTGGATTTATATTTTGAGCGCTTCATCAATATGTTTCGTGCCAACGCACCCGACTTCGATATGGATTTTTCATGGACCGATCGTGATGATATCACCCGATACATTTTTAAAAAATATGGCACTACACACACTGCATTACTCGGTGCGTATAGTACCTTCAAACACGACGCTGCCATACGCGAGATGGGAAAAGTATTTGGCTTGCCGGCTGGCGAAATTGATCGTCTTCAAACAGAAAATGCATACGCAGGCGCCGATGAGATGGGACGGATGGTATTATACTATAGCAAGATGATACAAGGCTTCCCTAGCCACCTGAGTATTCATTCGAGCGGCATCATTATTGCCGAAAAACCAATTGCCGCGTACTGTGCTACCCATATGCCGCCTAAAGGTTATCCAACCACACAGTTTAGTATGCTAGAAGCCGAAGATATCGGTTTGTACAAATTCGATATTCTTAGTCAGCGTGGCTTGGGTAAAATAAAAGACACGATTGAGATTGTGAAAGAAAATAAGGGTGTTGACATCGATATTCACAACATTGCGCAATTCAAAAAAGATGACGCAGTAAAGGAACTTCTTCGGTATGGCAATACCATAGGTTGCTTTTATGTCGAGTCGCCTGCCATGCGTATGTTACTCACCAAACTAAAAGCCGATGACTACCTTCGTTTAGTAGCCGCTAGCTCCATCATACGTCCGGGTGTATCAAAAAGTGGTATGATGCATGAATATATCATACGTTTCCGTGACGAACGATTGCGTGTCAAAGCGCGAGAGCAATTGCCCGAATTATATGACCTGCTGCAAGAGACGTATGGCGTAATGGTCTATCAAGAAGATGTGATCAAGATCGCACATTTCTTTGCCGACATGTCCTTGGCGGAGGCCGATGTATTGCGTCGGGGGATGTCGTGGAAATTTAAACAACGGAATGAATTTGCTACTATAAAAGATACATTTTTCCGCAACTGTTGTAAAAAAAATTATCCTGTAAAAATAGTAGCCGAAATTTGGACACAGATTGAAAGCTTTGCAAATTTTGCTTTTTCAAAAGGACATTCAGCAAGCTATGCCGTAGAAAGCTATCAGGCTATGTTTCTTAAAGCCTATTATCCGCTCGAGTATATGGTAGCTACCCTCAACAATGGCGGCGGTTTTTATCGCAAGGAATTATACATACACGAAGCCCGTATGCACGGCGCCTCTATCAAACCACCTTGTATCAATCATAGCACAGAGGTATGTGTCATACGAGAAAAAACAATTTATCTTGGACTATCTATGATCAGCGAAATTGAACAGGAGACGATACAACACATTATTACCGAGCGAACACAAAACGGCTTCTATAAAAACCTATACGACTTTGTGCATCGAGTGCCGTTGTCTATCGAACAAATGCGATTACTGGTGCGTGCTGGTTGTTTTCAGTTTACGAACCGAAATAAGAAAGAATTACTTTGGGAAATTCATGCGATCCTACAACCTATCAGTAAGCGAACACAACAAGAAGAATTATTCGAAACCATAGCGCCTGTATGGAAGCTTCCTGAGCTCATACATTCAGCCGCTGATGAAGCCTTTGATGATATCGAGTTGTTTGG
>CAIRSV010000179.1 GCA_903881265.1 uncultured Bacteroidota bacterium | reverse complement strand
GCCTTTCAGGCGAATCAGCGAATATCGGCTGATGACACCGGCCACAAACGGAATGCCAAGATAAATCCCCACCGTCTTCGCAATTTGTGAAATCGTGATATTGATTTCCATTCCCTTCAGGCCAAAAAGAGGTGGCATGATGGTCAGATAAAAGTAGGCGTAGGCGCTGAAAAACAAGACTTGCATAATGCTGTTGATGCCAACCAAGCCTGCGACATATTCGCGATTGCCTTCGGCTAGTTCGTTCCATACAATCACCATGGCGATGCAAGGTGCAATCCCAATTAATATTAATCCGTGCATATATTCGGGATAGTCGTTCAGAAAAAGAACTGATAAACAAAACATAAGAAATGGTCCGATGATCCAAGTGATGAACATCGATAAGGAAAAGAGTTTGAGATTACTGAAGAGTGCTGGAATCTTCTCAAATCGAACTTTCGCCAATGGCGGATACATCATTAAAATGAGTCCGATGGCTAATGGAATATTGGTTGTGCCTGATGAGAACGAGTTGATGACATCAGGTATTGAAGGAATGAAATAGCCAGTAGAAATGCCGATCAACATAGCAAGAAAAATCCACAAAGTGAGGTATTGATCAAGAAAACTCAGTTTCTTTCGTTTGATCGTAGGGTTGCAAGTAGTTGCAGACATAGGGTTGGTTTTATGCGTTAGATGGATGTGTTTCGGTTAAATTTGTTTGTATAAAATTGATGACATATTCTTTGATGAGTTGGCGTACTCTTCTGAATTCCGCCATGACGTCTTCCTCACTGCCTATGGCTTTTGCCGGGTCGGGAAAGTTATAATGCAGTTTGACTGCCTTCGATGGAAAGTACGGACAACGTTCCTTCGCATTGTCGCAGACAGTGATAATATAGTCAACGTCAACGCCGAAATATTCGGTGATATTGTTAGATGTATTTGCTGAAATATCGATGCCATCTTCTTTCATGATGGCAATCGCTTTAGGGTTCACACCGTGTGTTTCGACACCTGCGCTATAGATGGTTACTTTTTGTGCATCCGTAAAATGTTGCAGATAGCCGTGAGCAATTTGACTTCGGCAACTATTGCCAGTGCATAAGACGAGAATGTTTTTCATAATTCGCGATTGAGATTTATTGGATGTTTCGTATTCATTACTTGTAATTTTCTTGCGAATAGATACGGATGATGAATAGTATTCTTATACGATGTGAAGGTTTAACAACATCCTCCACCTGGTGTGCAACAGCTTGCGCGTGCAGTGCCTAGCTCGGATAAATTCATTTTTATTTTTTCTGTTGGTATTCCGCATTGATCCTGTGCAAGACAGTTGGTCTGTGTTGACAACAATTGCAACTGATCTCCGTTAATGGCAAGACCATATTTACCGATGGTTTCAGATTGATATTCCACTTCAAGTTCAAGATCATCCTGACTAATTTTTTTTTCATACATAGTAATAATTGAATGAAGTTTAGTAGGAGATAATCTATGTTCAACATCATCGGCGGTCCATAGTTGCAGGGTGGCCACTTTCTCTTCGCGAACAGTGCCACCGCAATCGATAAAATGTTTACTAAGCAAACCGATTTCGGTGATATGAAAGTGAGCAGGAACAGGCGACCCATTAGGTAGTTGAATCGTTAGATGGTTCGCTGTTTCTAGAATTTTTTTTAAAGATGAAAGATTCATTTGTTCTTGTTTTATTCGTTAGTGTTTGTTGTGTATCAGCAACATTTTTTATTCGTCAAGGTAGCGGAGATGGCCGAAAAATGTTTTTGAAAGGTATTCAACATTTTTTCATTGATGCAATAACAGATAGCGGTGCCCTCGATGGTGCCTTTAATGAGACCACAATTTTTAAGTTCTTTTAAGTGTTGTGAAATGGTAGGTTGTGCCAAGGGTAATTCGTTGACAATATCACCGCAGATACAGTGATCGACTTTTAGGAGGTACTCTATGATAGCAATTCGTGCAGGATGCCCCAAGGCCTTTGCAATGGTAGCAATAGAATTTTGTTGCTTGGTAAAATGTGCTGTCTTGGAAGCCCCCATCTTTATATTTATATATTGCAATATTACGATATATAAATTCATGATAATAGTTATTTTTAAGTATTGTGGATTGGGAATCAGTGTCATGCTTCGGCTGTGCTCAGTATGACATAAGGCGGCTGCGCTCGGGTTGTCATGCTTCGGCTGCGCTCAGCATGACAGTGGATGACGTCTCTCTGCATGACATAAGACGGCAGCGCTCAGCATGACAGTTGATGGCTTCGCTCAGGATGCAGTGGATGGCTTCGCTCAGCATGATAATGTTCTGCTTCGCTCGGGCTGTCATGCTGAGCGCAGCCGAAGCATGACAGGGGATGATTGTGCGCTATTTCATACGAAGGGAAGACAGAAAAAGAGGCATGAATTGTGTTCAATAAAACAGTTTTTTTTATTTTTGAAGTATGCATGATTACTATGTTTATATACTTGAATGTGCCGACAAATCATATTACACAGGTGTGACTAATAATATTGAACGAAGACTGATGGAGCATAATACAGGTATCAATCCCAAGTCGTATACCTATTCAAGAAGACCTCTTGTAATCAAGTATTGTAGGCATTTTCGGTATATAATTGAAGCTATTGCGTGGGAAAAACAATTGAAAGGATGGAGCAGAAAAAAGAAAGAGGCCTTGTTTAATGATAACTGGGATGAAATACGAAAACTTGCTGCTTGCAAAAATGAGACATCGCATAAAAATAGGTCTTAGGGTGTCATGCTTCGGCTTCGCTCAGCATGACAGTTGATGACCTGTCTCAGCATAAAACAAGTAGGCTTCGCTCAGCATGACACAAGTCGGTTTCGCTCAGCATGACATAAGACGGCTGCGCTCAGCATGACATAAGACGGCTTCGCTCAGCATGACAGTTGATGACTTGTCTCAGCATAAAACAAGTAGGCTGCGCTCAGCATGATAATGTTCTGCTTCGCTCGGGCTGTCATGCTGAGCGCAGCCGAAGCATGACAGGGGATGATATTCAATGACAATATACTTGTTTACGAGCACTGCAGGAATCAATACCAACACAGAGGTTTAAAAAACAGCGTAAAGTAATTTATCCCCACACTTTATAAATTCATCCCGCTCCATTACCTTTGCACCTTACTTGTGCCGCTTAGTCATAGTTATTCTTCTAAAAAGCAACTCAACAGGTAAAGCGGTAGCAACCCATAGTTTGGTTTTTCATTTCATCACGAAAATTTCTTCGTGGTAAAAAAAAAATGCCTAAAGACAACTCCATCAAGTCTGTATTAATCATCGGTTCCGGTCCGATTATCATTGGTCAAGCCTGTGAATTCGACTACAGCGGAACCCAAGCAGCCCGCTCTCTCAGAGAAGAAGGCGTCAGAGTTACCCTCATCAATTCAAATCCTGCTACCATTATGACAGACCCTATGATGGCCGACAGAGTCTATCTGTTACCATTGACGGTTGATAGTATCGAACAGATTTTGGACGAGAATGAAATTGATGCCGTATTGCCGACTATGGGTGGACAAACAGCCTTGAACCTTGCGAAAGAAGCCGAAGAATTAGGCATTTGGCAAAAATATAATGTGCGGCTCATTGGCGTTGATATCAAAGCCATCGATAAAGCTGAAGATCGTGAGCAATTCCGTCAATGGATGATACAATTGGGTGTGAAGGTGGCCACGGCCCGCACAGCCAATTCATTTTTAGAAGGGAAGGAATTTGCACAAGAAATAGGATTTCCATTGGTGATACGACCATCGTTTACTCTCGGCGGAACCGGCGGTGGTTTTGTGCACGATAAAGATGATTTGGATGAAGCACTCAATAGAGGCCTCAAAGCATCGCCTATTCATGAGGTATTGGTTGAAAAGGCTGTGCTTGGATGGAAGGAGTTTGAATTAGAATTGCTTCGTGATAGTGCTGATAATGTTTGCATCATTTGCACGGTTGAAAATTTTGATCCAATGGGTGTACACACCGGCGATTCTATAACCGTAGCGCCCGCTATGACTTTGAGCGATACGGCCTTTCAGCATATGCGGAATACGGCCATCAGGATGATGCGCGACCTTGGAAATTTTGCCGGAGGTTGTAATGTGCAGTTTGCGTTGAACCCCGAGAATGAAGAAATTATTGCAATAGAAATTAACCCTCGTGTATCACGTTCATCGGCCTTAGCAAGTAAAGCAACCGGCTATCCAATTGCGAAAGTGGCCGCTAAATTGGCGCTTGGTTATCGATTAGATGAATTGAATAATCAGATTACAGGTAACACCTCCGCTTTTTTTGAACCGGCGTTGGATTATGTCATCGTGAAAATACCACGTTGGAATTTTGATAAATTTAAAGGAGCGAAAGACACACTTGGCTTGCAAATGAAAAGTGTGGGCGAAGTGATGGCGATTGGACGAAGTTTTACCGAAGCCGTTCAGAAAGCCTGTCAGAGTTTGGAAAATAATGCAGTTGGACTGGGTTATTATGGTAAAAGCCTGATGAAGGCAGACGACATTCTCGAATATCTGAAAACTCCGAAATGGGATCGCATCTTTCGCATTAAAGATGCGCTGATGGCTGGCGTGAGTGTCAATTCGATTTCGAAGGCAAGTCATGGTATTGATAAATGGTTTTTGAATGAAATCAAAAAACTCTGTGACATTGAAAAAGAAATAGAAAAATATAAGATTGATACGCTACCGGAAGAATTGCTGCGCGAAGCCAAGCACAATGGTTTCAGCGATGAGCAGATTGTGCGCATTATGAATGACGGTACCGAAGATGAGTTGTATGAAAAACGAAAAGCGCTCGGCATCACACGTGTATACAAAATGGTTGATACCTGTGCCGCTGAATTCGAGGCCTTGACGCCCTACTTCTATAGCACGTTTGAAAGTCAATCGAAATTTTCGAAACTCAATCACAACGAATCGAAGGTAACCGATAAAAAGAAAATCATAGTCTTGGGTAGCGGTCCTAACCGCATCGGTCAAGGCATCGAGTTTGATTATTGCTGTGTGCATGGATTACTCGCTATCAAAGAATGTGGTTATGAAGCCATCATGATCAATTGCAATCCGGAGACTGTCAGTACCGATTTCGATATGGCCGATAAATTGTATTTCGAACCAGTCTATTGGGAACATGTTTGGGAAATCATCGAACACGAAAAACCAGAAGGTGTGATTGTGCAGCTCGGTGGACAAACAGCGCTGAAAATTTCAAAAAAATTATTTGAAAAAGGGATTAAGATCATCGGGACTTCATTCGACAATATGGACATTGCCGAAGACCGTGGCCGCTTTTCTGATATGCTCAAAGAATTGGGAATCCCATACCCTGATTATGGAAGCGCCTATACCGTAGACGAAGCGATCGAGGTGGCTAATCAGGTTGGATATCCTGTCTTGGTGCGCCCGAGTTATGTATTAGGTGGCCAACGAATGCGTATCGTTATCAATGATGAAGAAGTTGAGAAAGCTGTCATCAGTATCATCAAACATATTCCAGATAATAAGATACTCATCGATCATTTCCTTGACCGATGTCAGGAGGCCGAGGTTGATGCTATTTATGATGGCGAAGAAATTCATATCATGGGTGTGATGGAACATATTGAACCTGCAGGTATTCACAGCGGCGACAGTCATGCCATGTTACCGGCTTTCAATCTCACGCCTTTGGTAGTGACGACCATGGAACATTATGCGTTGAAAATCGCGAAGGCGCTTAATATCAAAGGGCTTATTAATATACAATTTGCGATCAAGGACGGGAATGTTTTTGTCATCGAAGCGAATCCTCGTGCTTCGCGTACAACGCCGTTCATTGCAAAGGCCTATCAAATTCCTTATCTGAATATTGCCACGAAAATAATGTTAGGCGAAAACAAACTTGCTGATTTTACCTACGAGAAAAAACTCACCGGCTTTGCGATCAAAGAGCCTGTTTTCTCGTTCGATAAATTTCCTGGTGTGAATAAAGAGCTAGGTCCTGAAATGAAAAGTACTGGAGAGTCGATCCGATTCATCAAGGATTTACGTGATCCGTATTTCCGACAATTATATAAAGACAGAAGCATGTATCTCAGTAGATAAAGAACATCTTTCTTTGCTTTAAGGAAATATTTTATGCAAAATGACAAAGGGTGAGAAAAGATTTTCTTACCCTTTTTTCTGCTTATCAAACCAAACCAATAAGGCTGGTAGGATAGTGAGGTTAGTGATCATAGCCATAAACAAGGTCAATGCTGTGAGATAACCCAAGGCTTTAGTGCCATCGAATTGTGAGACCAAGAAAACAATAAATCCTGCCGATAAGATCAACGATGTGTAAATGATACTGATACCCGTTTCTTGTATCGTGGCTTTGATTGTAGCAGGGATGTCATAATTATATTTCGGTAGATCTTGTTTGTAGTTGACTAGAAAACGTATTGTAACATCAATCGCAATGCCAAGTGCGATGCTGAAGACTAATACCGTTGATGGTTTGAGATTGATATTGAAAAAACCCATCACACCGGCGGTTATAGCTAATGGAATCATATTGGTAATGAGTGAAATGATAACGATACGCCATGATCTAAAAAGGAAGATCATACAGAACACGATCATCAGCAACGCCAACAACAAACTATCGCGCAAACTGTTGATGATAAAACGACTGCCTTCTAAAAACACAATACTAGTGCCGGTAAACGTGACCTTGTAACGTGTGGTGTCAAAAATGGCATTCGCTTTTTGTTGGATATCGTTTAAAATAAGTGGCAATTTTTCAGAGCCCACATCTTCAATACCCACACTGATGCGTGCATACCGTTTACTGCTATCGACAAACGAACTAATCAGTTGTGAAAACTGGGATGATTTAGCCGAATCTGATTTCATTCTCAAATAGGGCAAAAGAAAAGCCACATCAAAACTATTTGGAACGCCATAGCTGCTGCTGTCGCCATCGTAATACGCTTGTCGGGCAAACTTGATCGCTTCGACCATTGACAGCGGTTTGGCTATCTGCTTATAGTCTCCCAACGAAGCACACAGTTGATCAAGCTTTTGTAATGTAGGTAAGGTAGTGGCCCCGTTTTTCTTTTTCGTATCCACAACAATCTCAAGAGGCATTACACCATGAAAATTTTTCTCGAAATAATTGAGGTCGGTATAGATTTTATTTTGCTTAGGTAAATCATCGACTATGAAACCAAGTGTTTTTAATTTCATGATACCGAGTAAAGAAACAAGCACCATACAAGTCCAGAATACAGTGACATATTTCTTATGATTCAATACCCAATAATCAAATTTCAATAATACAGCACTCAGGAACTTATTTTCAAGATATTTTGTGTGTTTAGTTTCCGGTGCTTTAAGATAACTGAAGATAGCAGGGATTGAAAATAATGAAATAAAAAATACTACAAGGATACTTACGCCTGCAATCAAACCAAACTCTTTAAGTAGTTGACTTTTCGTAAAATAAAACACGCCAAAACCAATAGCAGCTGTCAAATTAGTAAACAGGGTGACAATACCCATTCGTTCAACCATACTAATCAACGCGTCTTTTTTATTGTTGAGCAGGGCAAACTGCGTATGATATTTATTGAGAAAATAAATGCAATTGGGTATGCCGATGACAACAATCAATGGCGCAATGAGTGCTGTTAAAATGGAGATTCGATAATCCATCAGATATAATAATCCGACAGCCCACAACACACCGGCAAACACCACGAGTACAGAAAACAAGACTGTGCTAAATGAACGAAAAAATAGAAAGAGTATGAATGCGGTCAGCAGCAATGATGCAATGAGTATCAGTTTCATTTCGTATTGCACACTTAATGAAAATTTAGTTCGTATAAACGGCAACCCTGAGTAATGAATGTCTGTATTCGTTTTTTTAGAAAATTTTTCTGTTATTGTTTCAATATCTTGTATGATACGCATACGGTCAGCCGTCTTGACTTTGATCTTGTTTAGATAAATAGCAGTGAGGTACGAATGTGTTTCCGGATTGTATAAGAGGTTCTTATACAAAGGCAGATTAAGAAATTCCTTTATGCTTGAATCTAGATTTTTAGTGTCGGTAAAAATAGGCTCCGCAACAAGCTTACTCGTGCTGTCGGTTTCCTGTTTTCTTACATTGATAGCTGTTGGAATGCAAAGCATATTATCAACGCCATCGATCTTCTTAATCTCTTGTTGCCATGCTTTGAATTCGTTGAAAAAAGTGGGTTCAAATACATTCTGTTGATCAAACCCTACCACCATCATCGTGCCATCTTCACCGAACATCTTTTTAAAATTCAAATGTTCGATATATTTTGGATTATCGATTGGTATTGCGCTGCCCATATCGTATTTCATTTTTGCTTTGCTAGCAAAAAGACCCATGATAACAGTCAAGATCAATAAAACGAAAAGAATCGGTGCTCTGAAGCGAAGAATAAATTGGGCAAGTAGTTTCCACATAAGGGCCGCAAAGATACCATTAATCGTAAATAACAGAAATACAAAATACTATTCTAAGCTTTATGCCGTTAATAAAAGCAGTATTTTTGAACTATGAATCCATCGAGTTTACAGAACGTCTGCCTTGCGTTTCTTTTCTTACTGAATGCGTTTACTGCTCAAGCACAACAGGTGCCTGTCGGTCAGTGGCAAACACACTTCTCATATAATTCAGCTATTAGTGTTGAGAAGGTGAGGGATAAAATTTTCGCAGGTCGATCTAATTTATATTCCTATTCGCTCACCAATCACGATTACGCTATTTATTCAAAAGTCAATGGCCTGAGTGATGTCAATATTCAATTCATACGTTATGATGCGTCTTCGGACAATCTCTTAATTGTGTATGATAATGGCAATATTGATTTGATGAAGCAAAATGATTTCGTGAATATGCCTGATATTAAAAACTTAAATATCACAGGTAGCAAACGAATCAACTCGGTGTATTTCAAAAACAAATTGATGTATTTATGTACCGATTTTGGTATCGTTGTCCTGAACCCTGAGAAACGAGAAGTCAAAGAAAGTTATGTCTTGCAACAAGCGTCAAAAATTTTGAAGATTAAAGCACTCACAAGTTTCAATGGAAATTTCTATGCCGCCACCGATAACGGTGTTTATATGGCGGCCGAAAATAATCCGGCGTTACAGAATTTTGCAAATTGGACTGCTATTTCTACTTCCGCTGTAGACTATATTTTCACACATCAGGAAACATTGTTTTGCGCCTCATCGAATACTGTTTTTATACTCTCAGGCACTACACTCACTCCGGTATATTCGGCACTCGCTCCGATTCAACAGATACGTCAAGGTATCACTGATTTGTATGTGTGTGAACGCGATGATAACCGCCGCGCTATCATGACACTCAATCAAGATGGATTGGTTTCGGATTCAGTCTTCAATATAAATCCGAATGATGTGGTTGAAACAGATCCGAATGAACTATGGGAAGCCGATGAATGGGAAGGACTGATTAAATTATCTGCTCGAAAAGATAAAAGTCTGTTTAATCCCAATGGCGTATTTTCAAGATCGTTTTACAAATTATCTGTTTTTAATGATGATATCTATGTGGCTGCAGGGGCCGAATTGGGGTATATTTCTGCCTTTAATTCGGGAGGCATTTCAAAATTTTCAAATGGTACTTGGAGCTGGTATAATCGCTATGTCGGAACACCTGGTATGGATACGGTGATTGACATTGTGGATGTAGCGGTCGATAAGCGAAATAAAAATGTATACGCGGCATCCTATGGTGGAGGTCTTCTTGAAATTCATCCTGATAATACAACCACTACGTATAAAGAAAATGGTTTTATACAAAGTCAAATAGGCAATCCTGGTGCCAATATCATTTTTAATCTAGCGTTTGATGATCAAAATAATTTGTGGATGAGTAACTATTCGGCGCCTAATCAGTTGGTCGTTAAAAAAGCCGATGGCAGCTGGCAAAAATTTTCATTCCCGTATAATGTCAGTGAAAAATCAGCAGGGCAAATTGTCATCGACGAGGCCGATCAAAAATGGATGATTGCGCCTCGCGGTATCGGTGTATATGTGTTGAATGATAACAAGACTATCGACAATAAAAACGATGACGACATACGACTGCTTAGCACAGGAGCCGGTAATGGCAATCTACCGAATAACAACGTCAACACGATTGCCAAAGATAGAAATGGTAAAATTTGGATCGGCACGTCTGACGGAATCGGTATTATAAATTGTCCTGAAAGTATCACTAGCGCGAATGGCTGCGATGCCGAATTGAAAATTGTAAAATACGATTTGAATGCAGGCCTTTTATTCCAGCGTGAAAGTGTCAATGCTATTGCAGTTGATGGCGCTAATAACAAATGGATTGGCACCAATAATGGTGCGTGGCTGATTTCGGATGATGCCGAAAAAATCATACATCGCTTCACAAAAGATAATAGTCCGATGCCTTCCAATGATGTGCGAAGTATTGTGATACAGCCTAACAGCGGCGAAGTATTTATTGCTACCAACGAGGGACTTGTTTCATACCGAAGTGAAGCCATCGAGCCAAAGGAAGACAATAGCACTATGACTATCTTTCCCAATCCTGTTCCTTCTTCATACGAAGGTATGATTGCGATAAAAAATCTAGTTGAGAACGCCGATGTGCGTATCACCGATGTAGCGGGCCAACTAGTCTATCGAATGAAAGCCCAGGGTGGACAAGCCGTATGGAATGGAAAAAATTATCTGGGTGTTCGTCCGCGTACAGGTGTGTATTACGTCTTTGTGTCCAACGCCGATGGCAGCGCTACGAACGTCGGGAAATTTATCTTTCATGAATAATTTTTAGTCGTTCGGCAAACGTATCGTTATGTATCCTAATTGCGTCGCGGCGATTTGACCTTATCTGTTTTTTTCAACTGAATAATAGAGGTTAAACGTGTAATATTGCTGAACGTCTCATAATTCAATTGCATGCTTCATTCTACCAAAGGTATTGTACTTCGCACCATTAAATATGGCGATACCAGTATTGTGGTGGCTATCTATACCGAGTTGTTTGGTGTGCAAAGTTATCTGGTGAATGGTGTGCGCACTGAAAAAAAATCGGCTGGCAAAGCCAATATTTATCAGCCAACGACACTGCTTGATTTGGTTGTTTATCATACGCCCAACAAAAATCTACAACGTATTAAAGAAGCGAGGGTCAATCATATCTATCAAGAGTTGCAAAGTCATATTATTAAAAACACTATTGCGATTTATATCATCGAGCTGATACATAAAACTATTTCAGAGCCTGAAGCCAACCCCGAACTATTTGAGTTTTTTGAACACGCTTTTTTATATATCGATAACAATGATGAAAGCGTTTTAGCCAACTACCCGATTGTATTTACATTGCAATTAGCGCATCATCTCGGCTTTGGAATTCATAATACATACTCTGTCACGAATACGATGCTTGATTTGCAACATGGGCAGTTCTGTGCTAGAAACGAAGTAAACTCCTTATCCTTTATTGACGGTAATCAAGCCATGCATCTTTCGTTCTTTGCAAATGGATATCCCGAGCCGCAACAAGCGTTGAATCAAACTGCACGAAAAGAGTTATTGGCTATTTGTATCCAGTATCTGCGCTTACATATTCCGCATTTGAGCGAACTCAAAAGCGTGGATGTGCTTCACGAAATTTTAAGCTAGTGAGCAACAATGTGGTGAGTAGAGACTCTACTTCTTGACGAAATGTCGCACGATGTCGAAACCATCCTGATTGGTTATTTGTATAACATAGTGGCCTGTTGCTAGATCGTCTACTTGCAGTGTCACAGCTTGTTTTCCGGCCGACAATGTATGATGTTGTGTCAGTATTTCTTTTCCATCGATTGACAATACGTGAACCACTATATTGTCTTGTTTTTGAACATTGAATT
>CAIRSV010000178.1 GCA_903881265.1 uncultured Bacteroidota bacterium | reverse complement strand
TTTTTTCAAACAATATCATTCATGAGCCATATTCTACAAACGCTACGATCACTGCTTTCTGCTGAAATTATTTCGGCAACAGCAAACTCAACAGGAGAAAACGAACAAGTCGTTACACAAACCTTGAACAACCTCTTCCCAGTTTTATTGAATGGCTTAATGCTATCTCGACCAACCAAATATGATGTATTAAATGACATTTTCAGTCAAGCCGGAAGCAAAAAGAACTTTATGCATGACTTAGCTTCTGATATCCGTTCAGGTAATTCATCTGCATCGAATGTACATTTCGGAGCACATTTCATGTCAGGTGTATTCGAACAAAAAGAAAACAGCATAGTAGATGTAACCGCAACATATTCAGGCACACACACCAACTCGTCTACTATCTTCTTACATGCAGCAGGCGCTATAGTAGCTTCGCACTTAGGACAAAAAATGCAGCAAGAGGGATTGACGTTCAATGGCATGATTCATTGGCTGAGCGACCAAAAAGATATGATCACACAGGCAGTGCCGCCTGACTTTTTAGGCGTTCTACACAATAGCACAAATTTCAACGCACCACTTTCTTCCACCGCATCACGCTTACCGCAAGCAAGCGAACAACATGATGGCACCAAATGGATTTTACCAATACTGCTTCTTGGATTTTTAGGTTTCGGCATTTGGTATTGGATGAAAGCATCCGACACAACAACAGAAACAAATGATCGTGCACAACAATCACCCGCTACATTGTATCATACTACAGATACAGTGCAACTGAGCAACGATTCTATTGTTCCTGTTATAACTCCAACAACAGATTCACTGCAAATCGATAGCGTGCAATAATGCAATGACCTTGCTACCTTGTCTTCGGCACTTCAATCATATCCCAAAGATTGCCATATAAATCAGCAAAGACAAGCACTCTGACCCATTCTTCTTGGATAGGTCCTCGAACGATAGCTATCTGCTGATCATTCAAATTTTTCAAATCCTCATCAAACTGATCGGTGTGAAGAAATAAAAAAACGCGCCCGCCCGTCTGATTACCAACCCGACTTACTTGTTCCTCATTCGCTGCTTTTGCTAATAATAAACTGCATTCCGTTGAGCCTGATGGCGCCACCCTCACCCATCGTTTGGTTTCGCTAAGTACGGTATCCTCGAGCAAGTCAAACTTTAATGAATTGGTATAAAAATCAATGGCTTTGTCATAATCATCAATAACAATGGCGATAGCGGCTATTCGTTTCATGGTTTTTTTTATTGTAATCGGCCTTTTTTGATGCAATTTAATCTTCTTCTCTATCAAATTTACCTACACTCATATTTTCATAGGTAAACACAATATTCATTTTACTACCGCAGCTATTTCTGCAGGATTTCCTTCAACCTTTCGAATGCGCTGAGCAATTGAGATGGTGCTGATACTCAATAAGAGCAGTGCAGCAAGCGTAATTTTTTTCATCAATAGCTATTTTCATCAAATGTATCATAGAAATCCTGTATCTAAAAGTGATTCAAAAACTAAAGGTCTTACAATGCAATACAGCACAAGAAAAGCAGGGCAAGATACAATTTATGTTACCCTTTCAAAGACGCGTTGCCTTTTTTCCAAAATAATATTACTTTTGCACATGGCTATAAATTCCAAAATCACAAAAGAAGGTCTAACCTTCGATGATGTGCTTCTCGTTCCTGCATACTCTGAAGTCTTGCCGCGCGAAGTCAATATTCAAACACAACTTACCCGTGCATTAAAAATCAATATCCCGTTGGTGTCGGCTGCCATGGATACGGTCACTGAAACACACCTTGCTGTGGCATTGGCCCGAGAAGGTGGCATTGGCATTTTGCATAAGAATATGAGTATCGAAAAACAGGCCGAACAAGTGCGTAAAGTAAAACGTAGTGAAAGCGGATTAATTGTAGACCCAGTCACCCTGCATCCTGAGGCCACAATTGGCGAGGCTTTGCGGATTATGCGGGAAAATAAGATCGGCGGAATTCCGATTGTCGATAGCAACCACAAACTAGTGGGCATTCTTACCAACCGTGATTTACGTTTTGAAAAAAATATAAAACAGAAAGTGAGCGATGTGATGACGAAAGACAAACTTGTGACAGCGCAATTAGGAACCGACTTAGTAAAAGCTGAAAAAATTTTACAGCAATACAAGATTGAGAAACTTCCTATTGTTGACAAGAACAAAAAATTGATCGGACTTATCACCTATCGCGATATACTTCAATATAAAAGCCACCCACACGCAAGCAAAGACAGCATGGGCCGCCTGATGGTCGGAGCCGCAGTTGGCATCACCGCTGATATCCTGTTACGAGTTGAAGCCCTAGTGCATTGCGGCGTGGATGTCATTACACTTGATAGTGCGCACGGTCACTCAAAAGGTGTTATTGATACCGTTAAGAAAGTTAAGAAAGCCTATAAAGATATTCAAATCATAGCCGGGAATGTAGCTACGGGCGAAGGCGCCAAAGCACTTGTGGCTGCCGGAGCGGATGCGGTGAAAGTTGGGGTCGGGCCAGGATCTATCTGCACAACAAGAATTGTTACTGGTGCAGGCGCGCCTCAGTTGACCGCGATTATGGATGCGTGTGAAGCCTTGAAAAAATCGGGCGTGCCTGTTATTGCTGATGGCGGCATTCGATATACAGGAGATCTTGTCAAAGCATTAGTTGCCGGCGCATCTACCGTTATGGCTGGTTCGGTGTTTGCAGGGGTAGAAGAAAGTCCAGGCGAAACCATCATCTTCGAAGGCCGAAAATTTAAATCATATCGCGGCATGGGCAGTATTGAAGCCATGCAAGAAGGAAGTAAGGATCGTTATTTTCAAGATGTGGAAGACGATATCAAGAAGCTAGTGCCGGAAGGCATTGTTGGCCGTGTACCCTATAAAGGCACGCTGAACGAAGTGGTGCATCAATTTATTGGCGGACTTAGAGCAGGTATGGGTTATTGCGGTGCAAAGGATATAAAAGCCTTGCAGCAGGCCAAATTTGTTCGAATTACCAACGCGGGTATGCGAGAGAGTCATGCACATGATGTGGTGGTGACAAAAGAGTCGCCAAATTATAGCCGCTAAAAGAAATGCAATCTTGCCGATTCGCAATTCAGTTGGCATCAATCAAAGCATTCAATTACAGTGAAGGCATCATTGATGCAATTTCATGATAAATCGCATTAGGCATTCAACGAATCTAACGCAGATTTTTTGCGTCCCTCATACATATCATATTTTACCAAACGGGCTTCGAGTGCGCCATTGAACACTTTAATTTTTCGAGAAGGTCTTAAACCTACAAACTTCAAGGCTTCAAGATTCGCCGTTATCATCCACGCGGTGGTGCCCGGATAATTGCGCTTCAGGGTATTACCGATATCTTCATAAAACTCTTCCGTTTTGATACCAATCCGTTCATCATACGGTGGATTAAAAAGGATATGCAATTTCCCTTGACTTTCTTTTTTCGTATCAAAAAAATCGTCTTGTTCAATATCGATATACTCATCGAGGTTTGCATTCTTGATATTATCGGTGGCCTTCTTAATCGCTGTTATATCAATATCGTGCCCTTTAATTTTATAATGAAATTCGCGTGTCTTTTTCAACAAGGCCGCCTGTATCGTTTCAAACATCGCATTGTCATAATCAGCCCAACGTTCGAAGGCAAATTCATACCGATTAATATTCGCCGGAATATTACAAGCGATCATGGCTGCTTCTATTAATATCGTTCCGCTTCCGCACATCGGATCTAAAAAATCGCATTGTCCATCCCATCCCGACAACATCAGCAACCCGGCAGCGAGCACTTCATTGATGGGTGCGATATTCGTGGCTGTTTTATACCCGCGCTGATGAAGAGAGGCCCCTGAACTATCGAGCGATACGGTGCATTCATCCTGATTGATATGAATATTGATTCGAAGATCGGGTCGGTCGATATCGACATTTGGCCTTGTTCCTTTTTTATCTCTAAACTGATCGACAATGGCATCTTTCGATTTTAGTGACACATATTTTGAATGGGTAAAAAAATCAGAAAAAACAGTCGCATCAATCGCTAATGTCTGCTCTTCGTTCATATACTCAGACCAGTCTATTTTGTAAATGCCATCATACAACTCTTGTTCGTTTTTCAACTTGAATGTATGTATGGGCTTGAGGATTTTAATGGCCGTTCGACAAGCCAAATTAGCCTTGTACATAAAGCCGTTATCTCCCTCGAAACTCACCATACGAAGACCTGTCTGAATATTCAGCGCACCAAGCTGTTTTAGCTCATTGGCTAGCAATTCTTCAAAACCGAATAAGGTCTTGGCGGTCATTTTGAAATTGTATCCCATATGATAAAATTAGATTAGAGAAGTGAGAGAATAGAGCGTGACTTCAAGTAAGATTAGTCAACTAGCATTCTTAATGCAAGGCATTGATATTCGTGGCCAAATCGATATCCTTGCTAGTTATAGCATTCGCGCTATGTGTATTCAACCGTATGACAACCTTGTTATAGACATTCATAATTTCGGGATGATGATCGGCCTGCTCGGCTAATACACCTACCTGTACGATAAAACCCAAGGCCTGCTTAAAGTCGGCAAATAGAAACGTTCGTTCAATAGCTGCATTCACTATCGCCCAGTCAGGGATTGTCTGTAGGATATGCTGTAATTCCTGTAAGGTATAAATCTTCATTAAAATTAAATCTCGCGGTTGGTGTCGAAGCGCTCAAGTTCATTGGCCACATCGGTAAGAAAACTAGCTCCTAATGAACCATCCACGATACGATGATCATAGCTCAACGACAAATACATCATATGACGAATGGCAATCACATCACCCTGCGCAGTTTCTAACACCATCGGACGTTTTTTGATAGCTCCTACGGCCAATATTGCGACTTGTGGTTGATTGATAATAGGTGTGCCCATAAGGCTTCCGAATGTCCCAACATTTGTCATCGTAAACGTACCGCCCTGTGTATCATCTGGTTTCAGTTTGTTTGATTTTGCATTACTTCCCAATGAATTTACTTCCTTTGTCAAGCCATATAAATTCTTGGTATCTGCATTTTTAATCACAGGCACAATCAGATTTCCAGTAGGCAACGCAGCTGCCATACCAATATTGATATCTTTCTTTATAATAATATTATTGCCATCAAGACTGCAATTAATCATTGGATACTTCTTGATTGAATTGACAATAGCCTCGATGAAAATTGGTGTGAAGGTTATCTTCTCGCCGTATTTCTTTTCAAAGGATGACTTGACATTATTTCGCCAATTTACGATATTGGTTACATCGGCTTCGGTGAAGCTAGTCACATGCGGCGATGTGGCTTTACTCTTCACCATGTGATCAGCAATCATACGACGCATTCTATCCATTTCAACAATTTCAACATTACCTGTTGGAATAACGGCAGCAGGAGTTGGAGTTTGTGTTTGGGCAACCGCACTAGGCGCAGGTGCTGAAGGTGCTTGTGCTACCACATCTGTTTTTCGCTGTGCTACATAATTCAACATATCCTTCTTGGTCACACGGCCTTCATTTCCTGTTCCATGAATTTGTTCGATTTCAGCCATGCTCACACCTTCTGATGAGGCGATGTTTAATACTAAAGGAGAATAAAATTTATTGGTTCCTGCCTCGGCTGCAGGCGCTTGATTGGCTACATGAACCGAAGTCGTTGAAACGGGCGCAGTTACTTTTGTAGGCTCTGCAACCACAACCGGTGCAGCCGTTGCTGCTGAAGCTGCGCCTGAATTAATCCTAGCGATGACTTTACCTACCGGCACCACATCATTTTCTTTATATAATATTTCTGCGATAGTTCCCTCCACAGTCGAAGGCACTTCACTATCTACTTTATCCGTTGCAATTTCAAGCAGGGTTTCATCCATTTTAATAAAATCACCTACCTGTTTATTCCATTTTAAAATGGTAGCTTCCATGATACTCTCGCCCATCTTAGGCATTACTAAATCAACTGTAGCCATATCTCTATACTATTTTTTTAAGGTGGTAAAGGTAGTTAACCAATTTGATAATGAGAAAAATTAGGCTGTAGGAGAATTAATCCTACATCATGCAAACGACAACCACCAACGAAGGGCTGCTTGGCATGCTGCAAAAATGCGCAGTGAATTATTTATTTTCGGCTATTGATCTCATCACGGATCTGGGCCGCACGAATGTAATCCTCGCTATCGAGGACCTCTTGAAGCAGCACTTGTAAATCATCAACACTCATAGACATCAAATCGTTCTGATTACTTGGCATCTTCGATTTGGCTTTCTTTCGTTCAGCGCCTTCAATCTTAGACATATTTTCATCCATCTGAAGGCCTGCCTCATCTAAAATACGATCGTAGGTATAGATAGGTGTATCGAAACGCACGGCCAATGCTAGTGCGTCAGAGGTACGTGAATCGATTTCTATGGTTTCGTTGAGCGAATGACAAATCAACTTTGCATAGAAGATGCCTTCATGAACGCGATGAATCAATACTTCGACAAGCTTCACATCAAATGCCACCATCATATTTTTCAAGAGATCATGCGTCAACGGCCGTGTAGGTTGCATATTTTCTAAGGCCACCGCTATCGCCTGCGCTTCAAAGCCTCCGATAACAATAGGAAGCTTACGAACGCCATTTACTTCACCCAACACAACTGCATAGGAATGCGATTGAGTGGCGCTATGCGACAAGGCAACAATTTCTAATTCTAATTTCTTTGAACTCATAAGTTACTTCACGAAGATAGATATTTAAATTAAGCGTTTTGTGCTGCCTTGAATTTATTAAACGCTGCGGTTAATTTTGGTACAATCTCGAAGGCATCGCCAAGCACACCGTAATCGGCTGCTTTGAAAAAAGGCGCTTCAGGATCCTTATTGATAACTACAATTGTTTTTGAACTATTCACACCTGCCAAATGCTGTATAGCGCCTGATATACCAACGGCCACATATAAATTTGGCCGTATAGTGCCACCAGTTTGACCAACATGCTCATGATGCGGACGCCAATGCGAATCGGCCACCGGTCGCGAACAAGCCAAGGTTGCACCAACACTCGCAGCAAGATCTTCCAATATACCCCAATGCTCAGGACCTTTTAAACCGCGACCACCACTTACAACTAATTCTGCTTCAGCTAACGGCACGATGCCACTAACTTTATTGACACGCTCTACCTTCACCGAAAAGTCATTGTCAGCGAAATTGATCGACCGCAAAGCAACTGCTGCCTGCGCATCTGATTTTTCTATAGGAAATGAATTCGGGGTGATTGAAATGACTTTAATTGCCGACTTTATCTGCACAAAAGCAAACGCCTTTCCGGCAAAAACAGATTTTTTAACGACAAATCCATTGCTTGTATCCGGACGAGAAATTGCCCCTGCTACCAAACCAGCTTTTAGTCGCGCTGCCACACGAGGAGCGACGGCTTTAGCGGTAATCGTATTTGAGAATACAATCACTTCTGCGTTTTCTTGAGTAGCTATCGTACTCAGTGCGTTTGCATACGCTTTGGCTTCCAGATGATTCAGCCGACTATCCGTCACATGCGTCACCTTGGATGCACCATAATTTCCTAATACCGCGACATCTGCCGCTTCACCCAAAACGACAGCACAAACTTGTGTACCCATCGATGCGGCTACATTTGAAGCATATGAAACAGCCTCGAAGGCTGCTTTCTTAAATGAACCATTACTTAATTCTGCAAATACTACTACCATGCTATTTTATTTTTCGTAAACCAAATTTTATTCGTCGCCTAAATCACTTTTGCTTCTTCGTGCAACAACCGCACTAGTTCATCCATATGCTCGATATCAAGCATCTTGACACCAGTCTTTTGCGCAGGAACATCGTAGGAAACAATCGTTGTCAATTCATCAACGGCCACCGGCGCCACCACATTGAGTGGCTTAGTGCGCGCTGCCATAATACCCCGCATATTTGGGATACGTGCTTCGGCCATTCCTTTCTGACATGAAATCACTAAAGGAGAAGCACACAAATCAGTTTCTTCACCACCTTCAATTTCTCTATTTATGGTAACGTTACCGCCGTTCACATCGAGTTTGGATACGTGACTTATAAAAGGCAAGTCCAAAAGTTCGGCTACCATCGCACCAATACTTGCGTTGCCATAATCAATGCTTTCTTTACCAGTAAGAATGATGTCATAGCCTTTTGTTTTGGCATGCTCGGCAATTTGTGTTGCAATAAAAAAGCTATCATTGCTATCTCCATCAATTCGAATAGCCTCATCGCCGCCTAACGCCAATGCCTTGCGGATAACGGGCTCTGTATCAGCCTTGCCAACCGTAATCAAATGCACGGCTGTAGCGGTTCCGGCCTCTTTCAATTCAAGCGCACGCACAAGCGCATACCATTCGTCGTACGGATTGACAATCCATTGAACCCCAGATTCATTGAATTTTGAGTTATTATCCGTGAAGGTCACCTTGGTGGTGGTGTCGGGCGCTTTCGTAATACAAACGAGTATTTTCATATTCAAACTACGTATTTTGGAGCGCAAATATAAGTAGGAAAACTTGAAAGTGAAGACAATCAACCGAAAGCTTGATGCGATTCTATGATATGGAATAGGGTGAATTTTCCAGCTAGCTTTCTTATCAAAGTAGCGCATCAAATAGGGAATCTAGACAACATTGCAAACTCAAATTTTATTAAGTTGAATACCATTGTAGTAAGTTTGCCCATAATTTACAATGCACCAACAAAAACTTAGTTTCTGCCATGGATCGAATTAATAAACTAAATGATATGCTGATTCAATCTCCGAATGACTGTTTTCTGTTGCATGCCTTAGGACTTGAATATGTCAAAATTGGAGAAATAGACAAGGCACTGCTTGCCTTCCAACATGTGATCACATCCGACAAAAACTATGTAGGTACGTATTATCATCTTGCAAAAACATTTGAGAAAATCAACCGGATGGAAGAAGCAATTGATATCTACGAGCAGGGCATTCTCATTGCATCACACGTCAACGATAAGCATGCGCAAAATGAATTACAGATGGCTCTTGACGACCTGACAGATTAAGAAGAAACATGGAATTAAGACATATACATAAAGAAGCAAGTTATTTATTGGCGGTCAGCGGCGGCATCGATTCTATGGTAATGGCAGATCTATTTCTGCAACACTCGATGAACGTGCAAGTGGTCCATTGTAACTTTTCGCTTCGGGGCGAAGAATCAGATATGGACCAACAACTTGTGCAGGCTTGGTGCAACCGTCACAACATCCCTTTTCACGTGCAACGTTTCAATACTGCGGACGTTGCAGCGCAGCACTCGATTTCGATACAAGAAGCTGCACGCGTATTACGATACACCTACTTCAACGAGCTTCTGTCGCTTACTTCGCTTGACTATGTGGCCACGGCCCATCAGCAAGATGACACCATAGAAACCGTTTTTTTTCATTTCTTACGCGGAACCGGCATCAAAGGCATGACAGGCATTCCGGTATCGAATGAAAAAATCATCCGCCCTCTTTTACATCATTCAAAAAAAGAAATTGAAGCCTACGCTGTCATACATAGCATCGAATACAGAAATGATAGTAGTAATAAAAAAGAAGAGTATACACGTAATAAGTTGCGTAACACGATCCTGCCGCTGATCGAAGAAAGCTTTCCTCAACTCAGGCAAACCATGTCTAAAAATATCAATCGGTTTAATGAGGTGAATGAAATTTATCAAGATGCCATCGAAAAAATGCGGCGCAGATTACTCGAGCAACGAGGACAAGATTATTATATACCGATCAGAAAACTACAACATGTATCACCACTTCAGACAATCACGTACGAACTGATTAAACCATTTCATTTCTCATTTGAGCAAGCCATCGAACTGATCCGATTATTTGATAGTCACACAGGTGCGTATATCCAAAGTCACTCACACCGAATCATACGAAATCGCGAGATGTTGATCATCACATCAATTGACACCTCGGCATCCGACATGATTGTCGTTAATGCGTCAAGCGAAGAAATTTCGTGCGCTGATTTCACGGTATCCTTTTCACGATTAGCAGGACCATTGGATATTCGTTCGAAAGAAAAAAATGTCGAATGGATCGATTGTCAGCAATTGAAATATCCCTTACTGCTGCGCAAATGGCGTCAGGGCGATTATCTTTATCCGTTAGGCATGACTAAAAAAAAGAAAGTATCAAGGATGTTGATTGATGAAAAAATAGCATTGCCTGAAAAAGAAAAAATTTGGGTGCTTGAATCCGATAAAAAGATTGTTTGGGTGTCGGGTATACGCATCGATAACAGATACCGAATGACAAATACCACAACAGACATAGTGCAAATTCGTTTAGTAAAAAATACAACAGCATGAGTTCAGAAAAATATATCGAATTAAAAGAGAACTATGATTCATTAACAAGCGAGGAAGAAAAAATACGTTGCTTGATCGACATCGTGCTTGAAATCAGAAACTATAATATTGATGAGGCCTTTCGTTTATCACAGGAAATCATCAACCGCTCTGTGAACATAAAATTCAAGGAAGGCATAGGCCGCGGTCTTAACCTCAAAGGTGCTTGTTATTGGCTAAAAGGGGAATACGACAATGGTCTTGAAACGTTGAAAGAATCATTGAAGATTGCAAAAGACCTTAAGAACGATGCATTAGAGGCCTGGATCTATAACAACTACGGAAGTATTTATCGTGATCTTGGCGACTTATCAAATGCCTCCAAGTACTTTCAGTGGGCGCTAGAAATCAATGAAGACTTGAATGATGAATTGTCGCAAGCCGCCATCCTTACAAATATTTCAAACATCCATTTCGACCTGTATGATTATGACAATGCGCTTGAATATGCTATCCGTTGCCTAGAAATATTTATCAAATATGATGACCAAAAACGACTCATCGGCATCTATCATACGCTAGGGAATATTTATTTTAAACAAGAAGATTTTGACAATGCGCTCATCCATTTTAAAAACAGTCTGAAACTTACTGAGGCCAACACCATTGGTTATATGTTGGCCAACAGCGGCATCGGCAAAGTCTATTTTAAGTTTAAAAATTATGATCGGGCACGTTTTTATCTAAATCAAGCGCTTACACAAGCTGAGGTCTTATCGAATATCGAAGGCCTGATTATTTCTGAATTCTATCTGGGACGAGTCAATTTTGATGAAGGTAGTTTTGAAAATGCGCTGAAGCATTTTGACAATGCGTTTGACATTGCCACTGAACATTCGCGAAAGCATGATATAATGAGTATCCACGAGATGTACTCAAACCTGTATGCGCGCATGGGCGATACACCACGAGCCTATGAACATCTGAAGGAATATGAAAAATTGAAGGAAGAAATCTTCCAACAAAACACCATCAATAAACTTAGGAATTTACAAATACGTCACGAGATTGAATTTGCCGTGAAGGAAAAAGAAGTGGCGGAACAATCGGCAAAATTAAAACAGCAGTTCATTGCCAATATGAGCCACGAGATTCGCACACCTATGAATGCGATTGTAGGCATGACACGTCTACTGCTAGAAAAAGAACCTCGAGAAGACCAACTCAAATACCTGAATGCGATAACGCAAAGTGCCGACAATCTATTGGTTATCATCAACGATATTCTGGATTTTTCAAAAATAGAAGCCGGCAAAATCACCATCGAATCGATCGAATTTTCGTTGCGCAATGTCTTGCGTAATGTTGTCACATTGCTACGATTCAAAGCGGAAGAAAAAGGAGTTCAAATACATTTTGATGTCGATGACAACGTACCTGATTATCTGATCGGCGACCCTACGCGTCTAGGACAAATTTTAATGAATCTCGCAGGTAACTCAGTCAAGTTTACTGAAAAGGGTTCTATCCAAATTGTATGCCGTGTCGTTACACAACAAAATCATTTTGTCAAAATTTCATTCGACGTAATCGATACAGGTATCGGCATTGCAGAAGAATATGTAAGCGTCATCTTTGATAGTTTCACACAAGCCGGAAGTGATGTAGCCCGCAAATTTGGAGGCACCGGACTCGGTCTTACGATTTCTAAACAGCTAGTAGAACTTATGGATGGCAGCATTCATGTGAAAAGTAAAATACATGAGGGCACCACGTTCAACTTCCTACTACCTTTTCAGCTTGCTGAAGGACAGCATACTAAAGCAAGGGAACAATTTATGTTTTCAGCGCATGATACCGACATCTTAAACAAGACTAAAATCTTATTAGTCGACGATAACGAATTTAATATGATCGTGGCTGTTGACACCTTACATACCGTGGCTCCTTCGATGGATATTGAAGAAGCTAGCAGCGGACTTGAGGCCATTGAAAAAGTAAAGAATGGCGATTTTGATGTAGTGTTGATGGACATACAAATGCCCGCTATGAACGGCGTGGAAGCAACACAAAGAATCAGGAAAGACTTGGATGAATCAAAAAAACATATCAAGATAATTGCTATGACGGCTAATGTGATGAAAGACGACATTGAACATTATCTAGCTAGTGGCATGAATGATCATGTACCCAAACCATTTGAAAAAGAAGAACTCATCAAAAAAATACTTCAACATATTGATCAAAAAAAGATAGCCGCAAGAGTAACTCAATCATCAACCGTAATCAATGAAATGACCGCACCAATCGAAACGCATAACGTAAGTTCATCAACTACCGAAACAAGATCAAACGCACCCATCACCGATATCCGTTTTCTTCAGTCCTTTGCAGGAAATGATATTGCAAAGCAGAAAAAATATATCAGTCTGTTTTTAGAAAATGCGCCGAAGCTAGTGCATCACCTGCAAATTGGTGTCGACAATAAAGACTTTGAAGCGATTAAGATTGCAGCTCATTCATTGAAAACGCAACTCAGCTATATGGGCGTCAAGGAAGAGCTATCGCATGTGCAGGAAATTGAGCGCTTGGCTTCCCGATCTACAGAATTTGAATCGATTGTGGCCTTATTTGAAAACTTAAAAATCGTTTCTGCCCAAGCCTTTGATGAACTTCATCATTGGACAACATAAGTTCATCGTATCCACCAATCAATCATATCTGTCAGCATATGAAACAACAAGCCGACAGCAGCGACCCGCGTGAAGGTTGGAAATACTAATATCAAATAACAACAGATTGCAGCATACGAATGCAAGGGATGAAAACCGACACTGCATCGATTGGGATCAAAGATCGGTGTTGCGAATAGATGATCGAGATCGACCAACATCGTTGCTACCATAATGCCCCACGACCACTTCCAAGTATGCCTAAAGAATAGATAGGCAATCGCGCCAGGCGCAACTAGATGCAAGGAAACATGAATACTTATGCGAAGAATATCTGTCATTTGTTTCCAACTATCAGTTGCCTCGGAAGGAAGGCTTTCGCTTTTCAAGAAATGCATTCACGCCCTCATTATAATCAAATGAATCAGCCGCTTTCACCTGAAACGCCCCTTCTACTATGAGTTGAGCACTAAGTGTATTTTCAGAGGATTGATTGAGTAAGGCTTTGGTCAATCCGAGCGCCTTCGTTGGCATCTGAGCCAATGACAACGCGATATTCCAACTTTCGTTGTTGAATACATCATCGGCAAATACCTTGTAGATCATACCAACGCGTTCAGCTTCTTCTGCCATCACCCTTTCACCCAACATCATATAAGCGGCGGCCTTCTGCAATCCAATCAAACGAGGCAGAAAAAATGTACCGCCACTATCAGGTATCAGACCAATTTTACTGAAGGCTTGTATAAACGATGCGCTAGCTGTTGCAACTACGATGTCTCCGGCAAGGGCTATATTAGCACCGGCACCAGCA
>CAIRSV010000177.1 GCA_903881265.1 uncultured Bacteroidota bacterium | reverse complement strand
TTTGATCAAGATGAAGATGCGAAAGCAAACACTCCTGCTGATAGCCGGTTGGTTTTTATCCCACATAATTTTCGAAACCTTTCTCGCTTTCTTCGGTTGCATGGAGTTGATCAAGTCGATGGAATACTGGCAGACCTGGGCGTGAGCAGTCATCAGTTTGATAAACCATCAAGAGGGTTCTCTATTCGTTTCGATGCTCCTTTAGATATGAGAATGGATAGGAGTCAAGAAAAAACGGCTGCTGACCTTCTGAAGGAAATGCCTGCTGATAAACTCCAGCATATTTTTCAAGAATACGGAGAGATCACTAATTCAAAAACATTGGCGCTTCTTCTTGAATCGAAGGCAAGAACAAATCCGATCAAGACCATCAATGAACTAAAAGTAGCTGTATCGAGTGTGGTAAAAGGCAATCCGAAAAGGTATTTCGCACAACTTTTCCAAGCCTTGCGCATGGCACTTAACGACGAGGTGGCTGCATTAGAAGATATGCTGGAGCAATCAGCTGTTTTATTGAAGCCAGGGGGTAGGATAGTTGTTATAACATTTCACAGCATCGAAGATCGGGTTGTAAAAAATTACTTCAAAAATGGTACTTGTGATGGCACAATAGATCACATATATGGTACAAAGCAAATAGCGCTATTATCGCCTCTTAATAAAAAACCTATTGAGCCGAGTGAAAAAGAATTTAAAAACAACCCAAGGTCGAGAAGTGCAAGGCTTCGGGTTGCAGTCAAAAATTAATCGTATTAAAAAACATTCTTTACATGTCAGAAGAGAGCAATAAAAAAATCGCAGGGGATAATAAAAAACCAAACAAAGGAACTGGATTATTTAATCAACAGTCATTGGTGAAAAATATTCCTTTCTTTCTTTACCTGGCCTGTCTTGCTATTCTGTATATCTATAACGGACATCGTGTGGAAAAGACAATTAAGGATATCAGTAAAATTTCTAAAGAACTTAAGGAATACCAATTTGAATTCAAGATGCTTCGAAGTGAGTGGATGCTGAGTACCAAGCAATCAGAAGTAGTAAAGACGGCTGCTCCATTTGGATTGATTGAAACAGATGTACCTCCTGTCAACTTGGACTTAAAAACTAAAAAATAAATTAATCATTGGACGCTAGAAAAGACATATTGTGGAGAAGCTACCTGGTGTTCATCGCCATTTTCCTTTTTGGAGTTGGCATTGCATCAAGGGCATTTTATATACAACGTGTTGAAGGTACTTATTGGAAAGCACTGAGCGATAGCCTCCAGCTTGACTACCGAGCATTAGATGCGGAACGAGGCACAATCTATAGCGAAGATGGCCGTATGTTAAGCAGCTCTGTGCCTTATTTTGACATCTTCCTGGATTTCGGATCTGATGGTATGCAGGAAAAAGACGGATTATTTTTTAAAAAGAATATTGATAGTCTTTCATTGCATTTAGAAAATATCCTGAATGATCATTCAGCGGCGTATTATAAAAAAGCACTCATACGAATTTTCAATCAGAAGGAACGGTACCAACTTTTGAAACGAAATATTGATTTTAAACAATATCA
>CAIRSV010000176.1 GCA_903881265.1 uncultured Bacteroidota bacterium | reverse complement strand
GACGCCTCCCTTTCACGGAGGAATGACGAGTTCGACTCTCGTACGTGGTACCAAAAAACATGAAGCCCCAGTAGGGGCTTTTGTATTTTAAATAGCGGAAGAAATAGCTTGATCAACCCGCACAAGTCAGCAACTTGAATCGTCGGGGTCATGGCTTATTTTCACTAGTGTGTCTCTAAAAGAAAGGCTAGCATCTGTCTGACTTTGAATGATAAATTAAGTAGTTTTGCGGCATGCAAATTTTACAACATACCTTGACAGAACAATACATTGAGCGAGAAGAAAAGTATAACGCACACAATTATCATCCTTTGCCCGTTGTATTGGAAAAGGGCCACGGTGTGTATGTTTGGGACGTTGAAGGGAAGCGATATTTTGATTATCTAAGTGGTTACTCGGCGATTAATCAGGGGCATTGCCACCCGAAGATTGTTGCGGCTTTGATTGAGCAGGCTCAAAAACTAACGCTCACGTCCAGGGCCTTTCATAGTGATGTTCTTGGTGAATATGCCAACTATATTACATCGTATTTTGGATATGATAAGGTATTGCCGATGAACACAGGCGTGGAAGCGGTCGAAACGGCATTGAAGCTTGCTAGGAAGTGGGGCTATATGAATAAGAAGATTGAAGAAAACAAGGCCACGATTGTGGTGTGCTCTCAAAATTTTCATGGACGCACGATTAATGTAATATCATTCAGCACCGACCAAAGCTCAAGAATAGGTTTCGGGCCATTCGTGCCAGGTTATTTGACAATTGATTTTAATGATTTAGATGCCCTGAAAACTGTTCTGAATGATAAAAATGTATGCGGGTTTCTTGTTGAGCCGATACAAGGTGAAGCAGGTGTCGTGGTGCCGGATGAAGGGTATCTGAAAGCTAGTTATGACTTGTGTAAAGCAGCCAACGTATTGTTTATAGCAGATGAAATTCAGACAGGATTAGCTAGAACCGGAAAAATGTTGGCATGTGATCACGAAGATATAAAACCGGATATCCTTATTTTAGGAAAGGCATTAAGCGGAGGAACCATACCCGTGAGTGCCGTGCTTTGTAATGACGATATTATGATGAATATTAAACCTGGCGAACATGGCTCGACCTATGGAGGTAATCCATTGGCATGTAAAGTAGCTATGGCCGCGTTGCAGGTTTTAAAAGACGAGAACATGTGCGAGAATGCGGCTTCGATGGGCACCTATTTCAGAGAACAACTGCGCGCATTAAACAGTGTGCATATTAAGTTGGTTCGGGGTAAAGGCTTATTGAATGCGATCGAAATTAATCACGCCGATGAGAATGCAGCATGGAATCTTTGTATCGAAATGATGCATAATGGCCTTATTGCTAAACCTACTCACGGGGATAAGATTCGTTTTGCACCTCCGTTGGTTATATCAAAAGCGGAAATCGATGAATGCATTCAGATTATTTCGAACAGCTTAGCCATATTGGATTAGCCTATTCTGAATTATATGAAGGTTACA
Source organism: uncultured Bacteroidota bacterium (assembly GCA_903881265.1). Lineage (GTDB taxonomy): Bacteria > Bacteroidota > Bacteroidia > Chitinophagales > Chitinophagaceae > OLB11. Next base: position 3,011 of record CAIRSV010000176.1, on the reverse strand, counting down.
GGGTTTAGTTTTATTAAAGATGCCGTCAAATATGATTATCCAGTCATGGAGGCGATTCGTTCTATCTTGCCCATTTGCACGCATTTTGTGGTGGCTGTTGGTCAATCAAGTGATGAAACATTGGCGTTGATTAGAAAAATTGCACCCGAAAAAATTACGATTATCGAAACGGTTTGGGACGAAACGATGAGGGAAGGCGGCAGAGTATTAGCTATTGAAACAGATAAAGCGTATCAGGCAATTGAAGATGATAGTGATTGGTGCTTTTATATTCAAGGCGATGAGGTGGTGCACGAACGTTACTTACCTGTGATTCAAGAGCAAATGATAAAATTCAAAGACCGACCTGATGTGGACGGATTGCTTTTTCATTATCTTCATTTTTATGGATCCTATGACTATGTGGCCGCCGCATCTAATTTTTACAAAAATGAAATACGCATTATCAGAAAGCGACCATCATTTTTCTCCTATCGTGATGCGCAAGGGTTTAGAAAAAATGAAAATGAAAAGTTGAATGTAATTCCCATTGAAGCCTTTATATATCATTACGGTTGGGTGAAGCAACCAAAAGCTATGCAAGCTAAACAGGAGAATTTCAACAAGTATTGGCATGATGATGCATGGGTTGAACAACATATTGCGAAGGCTGAGGAGTTTGATTATTCTGCCATCAAAAGCCTAAAGAAATTTGAAGGCACACATCCTGAAATAATGAACGAGCGTATCAAGGGAATCAATTGGAATTTTGATGTGGAGTTGTCGTATACAAACTATTCATTCAAAGATCGGTGTAAACACTTTTTGAAGGCCTGCTTCGGAATCGATTTGAATTATAAAAATTATAAGGTCTTGAAAAAATAGACGCGCAGGTTTGAGGTATTATCCAGCAACTGATTTGTTTATTGAGATATTCTCATAGGACTGGATGATTCCGATAAAAATCGATTCAATCACCCCTCTCGTTCTTTCTTATTTTGAATACCGTTTGTAAAAATAGACTGCCACAAAACTGAACACAACGTTCGGTATCCAAACCGCTATAAATGGATGCAGGTTTCCTTTGATGGCAAACGTGGTTGAAAACTGCATCATTAAAATATAAATAGCACTAATCATTAAGCCGATAGCAAGATGCACACCACTGCCTCCTCTTACTTTGCGTGATGCGATACTTGCGCCAATAATCGTAAGCACAAATGCACTAAAAGGCGAAGACGTCCGACGGTATTTTTCAATATAATATTCAGTGAGGGCCTCGCTACCTTTTTCATTTTCCTTATTAATAAATGTATTGAGTTCCGGTGACGTCATTAGTTGTTTCTGTTCCCTACGTTCAATCAAGTCAGCAGGAGAAAAATTAAACGTTTTACATACGGTTGGATATTTCGTCAAATGCTCGATAGCACCTTGATTGGTTCTTTCGCTTGCCTCAAATAATTTCCATTGTTTTTTGACACTATCATAGGTGCATCGATCTGCACTGATTTTGGTTGTGATAAAGGTGCCCTTCACTTTTTCGTAGCTGAACCGATAGCCAGTCTTAGATTCGTGATTATAACTTTGCATATAGATATATTCCTGCGGGCTGATGCGCATGTGAAAGTTGTCATCTTTGCTATAGGAATGTTCCCAAAGATATTTTTCTTCAAATTGAAGACGGCTTTTATTTGCCTTCGGAATGATATAATGATTGGCAACCAACAAAACAATGGATATAATTCCTGACCCTACAATATAAGGACGGAGGAATCGTTTGAACGACATGCCACTGCTTAACATGGCAATGATTTCTGAACGGCCTGCCAATCGGGATGTAAAGAAAATCACAGCAACAAAGATGAAAATTGGGAAGAGCAGGGCAAGGATATATGGAATGAAGTTTTTGAAATAGCCTGCTATCTCAATTCCTGGAATTTTTTTTGCTACAAAATCTTCGACCTTTTCGGTGTAGTCAATCACAATAGCGATGGCAGAAAAAGCCAACATCAGGAACACGAAAGTGAGCAGGAAGTTTTTTAGTATATAGTAATCGATCTTTTTTAGCACCTGGATAGACCTATGATTCGTGCAAACCTACTGATTATTTTTCGATGGGATACATATTGCCAATTCGTGAATTAAGAAACCTTGCTTCATTCAATGATAAGCAACTTGTTATGGGCAACAGGCGTCACTTGTTTTGCTATCATGGATGCGGCCAAATGCCATTCAATTGGTTTGTTACTACTAAAAAGGACACTTTTATTACTCTCGTTTTTTCTTGAGCTTGATTTTCTTGCCACAGATGTATTCTTATATGCTCTTTCTTTTACGTCAAGCAGCTAATTTTTAGTGATGATTGTTCATTCGGATATACCTATTCGCCTATATCTTTGTGTGAATCTCCTTAATTCGCCAACCATTTTTTTAATTCGGCAGTCTTGGGAGTTAGAGAATTGCTAACATTAATTGTCCGCCGCTTTGAGCTACATTGGAACCCAACAGGATACTGAACTTCTTGCCATTATACATGGTTGCAAGGAGGGGAAGCGTGCGTCTCAGGAGAAGCTTTATAAGATGATGTATCCGAAAATGATGAGTATGGTAAAAAGATATACCAATCCTTATCAATATCATTTGGCTGAGGAAATTCTGAATAATGGTTTTCTGAAAGTGTTTCAAAAAGTGGATACGTACAAATTTGAAGGTTCTTTCGAAGGTTGGGTGCGACGGGTGATCTACCATTCGATCTTCGATTTTGTGCGTCAAAATGTGAAGTATAACGAAAAGGTGGTCTTTGTCGAAAAGGATGAAGTTGTAAACAGTGATCTTGCCTCTAATATGCATTATGAAGAGTTGATAGGCTTGGTTCAAAGTCTTTCAGATTCGACTAGATCTGTATTTAATATGTTTGTTATTGACGGCATGTCGCATCGGGAAATAAGCGAAAATCTAGGTATTAGCGAAGGTACAAGCAAGTGGCATTTGTTTGAAGCGAGGCGAATACTTAAAATGAAAGTTGAAAAATT
>CAIRSV010000175.1 GCA_903881265.1 uncultured Bacteroidota bacterium | reverse complement strand
GTTTTAATTTTGATTTCAAAATCATCAAGGCACAAGGTGCGTATATCTGCGGCGAAGAAACAGCCCTGCTGTCAAGCATTGAAGGACAACGACCCGAAGTGCGTGTGCGTCCTCCTTATCCTGCACAAAAAGGATTATTCAACAAACCAACTATCGTACATAATGTCGAAACATTGGCTTGTCTTCCATACATTATTGAGCAAGGCGGAAGTGCGTTTGCTCAAATCGGAAAAGGCCGAAGTACGGGTACCAAACTCGTTTCGCTAGATTCTCATTTCAACTTTCCAGGTATCTATGAAGTGGATATGGGCACACCACTTAGAACAGTGATTGATGCGTTGGGTGGCGGATTTAAATCTGTTATTAAGGCGATGCATATCGGCGGGCCTTTAGGCGGACTAGTACCTGTGTCGAAAATTGATGACTTGAGTATCGACTTTGAAAGTTTTAGTCAGCAAGGATTTTTACTCGGTCATGCCTCTATTATTTGTCTCCCGACATCGTTCCCTATTCTTGATTATATCAAACATCTGTTTCAGTTTACAGCACATGAAAGTTGCGGTAAATGTTTCCCATGCCGAATCGGAAGTACACGCGGCTATGAAATGATTCATAAAGCGCAGACCTCCGATTATAAAATCGACAAGCAGCTATTGAATGACCTTCTCGAGACATTAGAAATTGGTTCGCTTTGCGCCCTTGGAGGTGGATTGCCATTGCCGATAAAAAATGCATTGGTTCATTTTGAGAACGAATTAAGTGAATGGATACAGTAGTTACACTACAACAAGATCCCTTTTTCACCCATCACCTTTCGCAGATTAATAAGACCATAGCGCATTCGACCAAGGGATGTATTTAAACTTACTCCAGTCAATTCAGCAATTTGTTTAAAACTCATATTCCCATATAGGCGAAGAATAATGGTCTCGCGTTGCTCATAGGGTATCATATCAAGCATTTTACGAACCCTTCCGCAAGATTGTCCTTTCATCATAGCCTGTTCGTGATTTGTTTCTTCCACGCCTATCAATTCGCAGATATCACGTCCATCAGGCAAGGTAATCTTGACCATTCGTTTCGCAACTCGCAAATGGTCGATGGTTAAATTACGGGCAATCCGCAACGCCCAAGGCGTAAAGCGTCCGTCGTCATTGTACTTCCCTTCCCTGATTTTGGTAATCACTTTAATACAAACATCCTGGAAAAGGTCCTCAGCTGTATATCTGTCTTTGACCAATAAGTAAATGGCGGTAAATAGTTTGCGTTTATTGCGTTGTAATAGTTCCGCAATCGCATGTTCATCATTCGTTCTAATGAGAACAAATAAATCTTCTTCTGTGAGATGTTGTAAGGTATGCATACACTTCTTTTTTTATTGTTTAAGGCAATAAGTTAAAATATCATGTAGAAGTGTCTGCTATAGGCGTGTGTTCTCTCTTTTTAATAGCGCGTTGAATGCGATATATATTTCAAATTCGTTATCAATGATATGATACAAGAAAAGAAATTCTATCAGTTATCCATTACGCGGATGTTGTTTTAATAAAATACAAGCGTTTGTGAAGCCTGTTTATTCTTGTAGAGATTTCTTCAGAGAGAAAGAGTATTTATAATTTAAAGATAGAGATGTAAAACAATAAAACAAAATTTTATGCTACTTTAATTTGAAAGTCGATTGTAAAAGAAAAAATGCAAGCTTGTTAGAACGAGTAGGTGACGTCGATAAAGAAGCTTCTTGCAGGAAATGCTTGCATCGCGCCAGCACTCAAATGGCCACTTGATTGTGGATTAATACTGCCGGTCAACGTTGAATTCTGCAAGTTAAAAAGATTCTTAACGCCTACTTGAGCTACTAGTACCTTCTTAAAAAATGAATGCTGTGCTGAAACATTGGCAATATGCATTGGAGACGTATACAAAAATTGCTGATCGACAGTTATCACAGGTTGACGACTATTATACTTGTAATTCAGATTAAAGGTAGTATTGATTTTCTTCCAAGTGTAGCTACCGGTGAATGTGCATTCAAGAATAGTATTCTCAGGTGTGACATTTGTTTTTTCAACATAAATAACACCCGTGCCGGCGCCCAGACTGTATTGTGATCCTGTAACTTTTCCTTTGATATTCAGCATCAGGTTTTTATATGTTTGAATATTCTCGTACTGCCTGAGCACTCCGTGATTATTGAATACAGCTAGTGTGATAAGGTTTTGTATGGAATTATAATAGGCATTCACACTATAGCTTGCCGCTGCATGTTTGATTGCATATTGATGTTCTAATCCGATTTCAAAATGATCTCCAATTTCAGGTTTTAAATCTGGGTTCCCGATAATAGTATGATTTTGATCAATAAACTGAAGATACATTTCTTTTAAGGTCGGCGCTCTGAATCCGCGGGCATACGAAGCGCGCAATTGTGTTGATGCATTCAACTCAAGTTTGGTATGAAGTGCTGGCGTAAAATTTGTTTTATACCAGTTATTGTATGTCACTCTCAACGATGGTTGAAGTTGGAAAAATTTATACGTATAGGAAGCAGAGCCGAAGATGCCAATATCCGACATGCGTTGTTTCTGATCGACTAGTTTGTAGCTCGCACCTGTTTGTTGCGCGTATTCATATCCAAGAACAATATCGAGATGTTTCATTCGAGAGCTTGTATACGTTCCTCGTAGATTCAAATCATAAAATCGAGTCGTGTCTTGATCGCCTACATTTTCTGTTTCGAATTCATTGAGCGATACAAGATCTTTCTTTAGCCTATTCTTAGTGCGTTTATAGAGTTGATAGCTATTTGTAAAGGCAAGCTGATCTGTTTTATTCAATGGCAAATTGGCTGACACGGCATTGATGATACGATTTGTTCTATAATATTCATCAAACGCATATCCTTCATATGGATTAATAATAGGCTGTCCTTTATTGGTTATTTTTTCATTCAAATAGGAACCAAAATAACTCAGTTTCATTTTCTTGATAGTGAACCAATATTGCAAATCACCTGTGTATTGAGTTTTGGGTTTCCAAAGTTGAAAACGATCAATCGAATCCTTTGGAGTCCATCCAGCGAAAAAATTTCTTGCAAGGGATAACTGAAATTGATGATTCTTTTTATTCATACTCATATTCCCCGAGAAATTATAGCGTCCGATACTCTCATAATATGATCTCGCGCCTAAGGCGAATTTCTTTTTAGGTGTCGCTGTTATCAGGTTAACCACACCCCCTAATGCATTACTGCCATAGATGACACTCATAGGGCCTTGTATCATTTCAACACGCTTGATATTATTCATATTAAGTTGCCCCATATCAATATTGCCGTTTTCTCGTCCCATGATAGGAATGCCGTTCATAAGCACCTTCACATTTTGACCACCAATGCCACCGATATTCATTGAGGTGCCAAGAACATTGTCATTCGAAATAAAATGATTCATTTCGTAATTCAATACATCGTTGAGTGATATGGCAGCACGTTGAGTAATTTCAAGACTAGAAATAGTGTTGACTTTATAAATCGATTGTTTAGCCATGACAGGAATAACTTGTCCGGTAATAACCACATCATTTATCTGCGTCACTGATTTTTCTAAATAGAACGTTGCGTAATCGATGCCATCCTTTGCAACGACATCTTGCTGTCGAAGGGTTACAGTGAGCGACTCATATCCAGTAAAGGAAATCTTTATTTTTATTGGATAGGATGCATTTTTAATTTCTGTGGTCGCACCAATAGGCGATGAAATTCCTTTCTCTTTACCTTGACTATATACCCTGATGGTAGAACCCGTCAATGATTGTTTGGTTGTCTGATCCTTCACGTCAATCACCAAACTAGCAGCCTTAGATCCTAAGGCTGCTAGCATAATGATGATGATATGAAGTATGTGTCTAAACAAACTACTTTATTTTGTAACGACGATTTTTTCGCTGATGTTGGTATGACTACCTTTCACTGAAAGAATATAATGTCCGGCAGGATAATTTGCTGTTGAAACTGAATAGGCATTCAAGCCTGTGTTGATCCTTAACGTTGACGAGAATACAACTTGACCACTCATCGAAGTCAATGACAATCGTGCCTTGGTATTATCTTTACTATCAAGCGCAATATTGATTTCATTTTGCGTTGGATTTGGGTAAAATTCATAGCGACTTATTAATGAAGAAACATCATTGACTGCCGTAGCGGCTACAAGTCGTTTACGCAAATAGATTTTACCTTGACCGCTTCCGCCATAACCTGTAAACTGCAATTGATATAAGTTACCAGCAACATCATTCACGAAGTAGGAAACAGAATCAGGCACTGACCAAGTTGTAGGTGGCGTAAACGTTTTCCAGTTATAACCGATTGTGGAAATTACGTTGCTAGTTGCAGGCCAAGGCCACACATAATCACCATAATGTGCAAGCGCAGAATCTACGTGAACGACATTGGCTTTTGATACCTTGACACCTCTGTTGCTTAAAGCACCGACAACACTATTAAACGGATATTGTCCGCTTGCTACGTCACTTGTTGAATAACGATTAAAAACCATATCCCAATCTGTTTTTGCCGGCTCACGATTGGTATCAGCACCTGTGGCCAAATTATAATACGCAAATCGACGGTTTAGATAGTTTGAATATCGGATTGTATCATAGATAGTCGAACCAGAGAACGTATCAATTTGGATATTCCAGTTACCCGCATCGGCTCCGACACCTACTAGTGAATTGATAAAGAATTTGAAGAATACGCCATTTGCTTTGACAATAAAAATAGAATCGCCCACATTATCGTGCGAAGGGCTTCCTGCATAATGTCCCCAGCCATATTGCATTGGTCCAGAACCGAACATGTTCAGCGCTCCTTGATCCCATCCCTGATCGTTATTATAACATAAACTTGCAGTGGCCGTATCTGCTAGTGTAACTGTTGCCCATTGTGAAATGTCTTTATGCACGTTATACACTTTGACAAAATTGGTCCCGGCATTATGATTTGCCCAAACCGCTGCGCTGTCTAACGCACCACCTAATGCAAAAGCCAGATGCCAGTTTTTATTGTTTTCTGTTTTCACTGTGCCGTTTTGCAGACTGTAAAACACATCATTTGTGCACACAGCGCCCATTAATACTGAATCGGCCGACCATTGCGCCATCGCTGTGCTTCCCATAACAATCATCGAAATCAATGTAAAAATTACCTTCCTCATGTACATATATTTTTTAGGATACAAAAGTAAATTGGGATTATTGCAATCAAGGGTATTGAATCAAATATGACAATCATATGACAATCGAAACCTGTGTTGTGGTGCTCTGTTTTTTTTGAAGGATTAAAAGCCTAGGTTCTTTGACGATGCTGCTTGTACGAAACTGTTTTACATAACTAAAATAGGTATCGCTCGAAGCTAACAATTTAGGTAAAATTTTCGTCTTGCCTTCGCATTTAATCTGATGGCGTATGAAGAATGTGGCACTTATCTATGCAAAGTTTAGAAAAACAATTAAATTTGAAACGAATGGTTCAACGTATACTTTTTTGGCATTTATCGATTTTCCTACTGCTATTGATTTCTCTTCCTGCTTCTTCGCAGAATGGTTTCGATATCGTGGAAGGGCCTACCTATTTGATTGATTGCGATAGCACCTGTACGATGTTGCATGCCAATTTCCCAAAACCGTTAAAAACCAATTTGTATACAGCGGCCGCTTCGACCTATGCACCCATTACCATCACAGGAACCACACTTAGCACGAATGATGATAAGTTCTCTACAGCGATTCCCCTTGGTTTTAATTTCTGTTTTTTTGAAAATGTGTATACCGAATGTTATATCGCCGACAATGGCGTATTGACATTTAATTCTGCGTATAGCGGTGTTAGTTGCAACAATAATACCCAACAATTATTGCCTTATTTCAATTCCACCTTTCCAGATAACGCCATTTTCTTTATGTATATGGATGTCGATCCCGCTCTGGGAGGCTCTATAAAATATGCAACAACAGGGACAGCCCCTTTCAGGAAGTTTGTAGTGAGTTATCAGAATATGAAAATATTTGGAACGACTTGCAGCAATGCCACCTCGTCGTTTGACGTGGTACTGAATGAATCAACCAATATCATTGACGTGCACGTTAATAGCAAAGCCACCTGTGATGGCAATCTGACTAATTATTCGAATTATGCTACTGTTGGTGTTCAAAATATTGGTGCTACAACGGCCTTCACCGTCCCAGGCAAGCATGCCTCTATATTCACCATGAGCAATGAAGGTCTGCGTATCGCGCCGGCAGGTCCGCAAAACTATCTGCTAACGTGGCGCAATATGTACAATAATGTAATCGCCACCAATGTCGATAGTATTTACTTCTGCCCGCCTTCATTGCCATATACTAAAATAAGAGCTGAGATTACTTTTTATTGTCCATCAGTGACGTTTAAAGATTCTGTAGTCATTGATAAAAATCGCCCGAACATTGATAGTATACTCATTATCAAACCTCAATGCAATGGCGATAGTTCAGGTATGATCACCGTATTAGCATCAGGAGGAACACCGCCATTCACCTACGCTATCAATAGTGGACCATTCGGTAACAGCAATGTCTTCACGATGATTACCGGCGGCTATTATTATATTACTATCAAAGATGCGAATGGTTGTAAGAAAGACACGCTTCTGCTAGTACAACCGCAATATAATGTGAATATCGTGGTCGATTCAATCATTAAACCTATTTGCCCCGATTCGAATGGAAAAATTTATGCGCATGCCATTAATGGGGTGCCTCCATATTCCATCACATGGAGTAATGGTGCCACAGGCTCGCCCATCACAGGCTTGACACAAGGGTCTTATATGATAACAGCCTCTGATGCGAATGGGTGCACAACTGCGGCTGTCATTTTTTTGGAATTTGATAGTATCCCTACGCTTCAAACCACAATCACAAAACCCATCTGTCATAATTCAGTCGGCTCCATTGCCATTACGCCTGCTGGTGGAACGTCTCCGTATCATTATCTTTGGAGCACAGGCGATACGACCTATAATCTCATAAATATACCTGCTGGACAATATGGTGTAACCGTAACCGATATGCAGGGGTGCTCTACAATTTCTGTGATTCTTTTACAGGACACGCTCACGACAACCACATTTGATACCGTGTTGCATAATACTACATGTAATCTAAATAATGGTTCAGCATTGATTATACCTTCTGGAGGATTACCGCCTTTTACATATAGTTGGACACCCGGTGGCCAAACTACCGCCACGCCAACAGGTATGGCAGCAGGAACATATGTTTGTACTACGAAAGATGTCAATAACTGCGTTGCCTTGGATACGCTGATTATTGGATCTTCGCTCGCACTCGTCAACAGTGTATCAAAAGCAAATGCCAATTGCGATAGCAGTAATGGAAAAATTTATTTGAACGGCGTCATTAATCAAACTGGATGGGTGCAAGCGCTATGGAGTACAGGATCAACAGCCAATGTGATTACAGGCCTTGCCCCTGGCACCTATTGGGTAAAAACAACCGATAGCATTGGTTGTGTCAAGACAGACACTATTGTGTTGTTAAATGATGGGAAACCATTTCTGGGCTTGGTTTCTTACAACCCACCCTTATGTCACGGCGATTCAACAGGGGCTATCACATTGACAGGAACTTCGGGCACAGCGCCATACAAATATTCAGTGGATGGCATCAACTTTAGCAGCGTTGCACAAATCACTCATATTGCCGGTGGTACGTATACAATTTATATTACCGATGCGAATTCATGTTTGAATGATACCGTGGTTGTTTTTAATCAACCATCACAACTCATTTCAACCTACACCGCCGATACTGTCATTTGTTTTAATGATAAGACAGCCACGGCCAATATCAGCACAACTGGAGGTTTGATTCCTTATCTCTACTCGTTCAATACTAGTTCGTATACACCACAAAACACCTATACGAATCTGACGCAAGGGGTGTATACGGTTATTGTTAAAGACAGTCACGATTGTAAAGAAACGGTATTGCTCAATGTGCAGGGGCCTACGTCTGCGCTCGATGTAGTGATTGAGAAAAAAGATGTGCCTTGCTTCGAAACCAATACTGGCTATGTGAAATTGACATTACAAGGTGGTTGGCCTCCATATAATTATAGTTGGAGCAATGGAATGGTAGGATTAGAACAAAATCCAATCGGTGAAACACATACGTCATTTTCGCTCTCTGATAACAAAGGATGTGACGTGAATAAAGCGATCGATGTCGATCAGTTGCTCTGTTGCAAAGCGGTAGTACCGAATGCGTTTAGTCCGAATGGCGATGGCAAAAATGATGTGCTTCGTGTGCTACCAATCAGTGTAGTCTCATCGGTGAAGTTTAGTATTTATGATCGATGGGGTAAGAATGTGTTTACCACAAACGATCTTTTGCAAAGCTGGGACGGCAAGTTGAATGGCGTTGATTGTGAACTTGATGTATATTTTTATTATCTCGAATATAGTTGCTCGTTCCAAAAAGAGAAGGTGATTCAGAAAGGGGATATCACGCTGATTAGATAAACAGCCATTGCAATGTAAATTTTTCGTTTTAACTATAATGTACCAACATTTAAATGGAAACATCTTGTTCGCATCATAGAAAAAACGGTGCGAATTAATTTTTGCAAGGTCTTATTCTTTCCCTTTAATCACCACCACAATTTCTCCTTTCGGTGGATGAGCTTCATAATAATCGGCTACGTCGGTGAGTGTGCCAATTTTATGTTCTTCAAATTTTTTCGAAAGCTCACGGCATACACACACCTCTCTTTCCTCGCCAAAATATTTTTTCAGTTCGTGTAAGGTCTTCACTAATCGATGTGGACTTTCATAAAATACAATGGCACGTTCTTCCTCTTTCAGCAGATTGAGCATAGTCATTCGTCCTTTTTTCTGTGGTAGAAAACCTTCATACACAAATCGATTGATTGGGAATCCGCTATCAACCAGTGCAGGTACAAACGCCGTGGCGCCTGGCAGGCATTCGACCTCGATGGCATTCTTAATACATTCGCGCACCAACAAAAAGCCAGGATCAGAAATGGCAGGCGTACCGGCGTCGGTGATAAGCGCCAATGTTTTTCCACCTAAAATTTCCGACACTACATGTTGTAATACCTGATGCTCGTTATGCATATGATATTTCCATAGCGGCTTGCTAATGTCATAATGCTTGAGCAACACGCCAGAGGTACGCGTGTCTTCGGCTAGTATAGCATCCGCTTCCTTCAGAATACGGACGGCTCTCAAGGTCATATCTTCAAGATTGCCGATGGGTGTGGGAACGATAAATAGTTTCATCGGGATAAAGATAAGCGAAGGGGCATAAACCTGAAAAAATAGTTTGCGCTCTGTAAAACAACGGAGGGATTTAAAATATCTGATGCGATGATATTTTTTACGGCTGTAACATTGTATTTTTACTTGCCTCTCACAATTCTTATGGTTGAAACAGACAAACAGATTCTTGCCGGCGAAGAAGAAAAAAAACTCATTCTTCGCGAATATCGTTCGTTGTTGCGCGCCCTAAAACATCGTCTGAAAAAGGGTGACAAACGCTTGGTGCGTCGTGCCTTTGAAATAGCCGCTGATGCGCATAAAGATATGCGTCGTAAATCGGGCGAGCCTTATATCTTTCATCCGTTGGCTGTGGCCAAAATTGTGGTAGAAGAAATTGGATTGGGCGTTACCTCTGTGATCTGCGCACTGCTGCATGATACAGTCGAAGATACCGAAGTAACTTTAAATGAAATTGAGATGGAATTTGGTTCATCGTGCGCTAAAATTGTAGAGGGCTTAACCAAGATTTCGAATGTGGTAGAAACACAAAACACCACACAACAAGCAGAAAATTTTAGGAAAATTTTATTGACCCTCGCCGATGACCCTCGTGTGATTCTAATTAAGATTGCCGACCGTTTGCATAATATGCGAACGATGGATAGTATGCGCCGCGATAAGCAATTGAAGATCGCATCCGAAACGACCTTCCTTTATGCACCTTTGGCCATGCGATTGGGTTTGTATGAAATTAAATCAGAGCTCGAAGATCTTTCGATGAAGTATACTGAGATTGACGTATTCGAAGAAATTACACAAAAATTGAGTGATACCAAACGCGAACGTACTCGATACATCAACGAATTTATCAAGCCAATCAAAGAGGAGTTAGAACGAAATAATTTAGATTTTGATATTTATGGCCGGCCTAAATCCATTCATTCAATTTGGCATAAAATCAAGACAAAGCATGTGACCTTTGAAGAGGTGTATGATCTGTTTGCCATTCGCATTATCTTACGTACAAGCAATGAAAAAGAAGATTGTTGGAAGGTATTTTCGATCATCACGAATTATTATCAACATAGCGTAGAGCGATTACGCGATTGGGTGAGTACGCCTAAAAGTAATGGATACGAAGCCTTACATACAACCGTGATGGGCCCTGGCGGGCGATGGGTGGAAGTGCAGATTCGTACCGAACGTATGAATGAGATTGCCGAGAAAGGACTAGCTGCTCATTGGAAATATAAAGATGGTTCAAGTGGACAGGAATCTAAGCTCGACGATTGGTTGAAACATATTAAAGAGCTACTTCAGAATCCAGACAGCAATGCCATGGATTTTATCCAAGACCTAAAAAAAGATATTCTCGGCGATGAAATTTATGTCTATACACCACATGGTGATATGCGCATATTACCAACTGGTTCGACTTCGCTTGATTTTGCGTTTGATATTCACTCCGAACTTGGAAAGCATTGTATAGGTGCCAAAGTAAATTATAAGTTGGTGCCCATCAGTCATGAATTAAAAAATGCGGATCAGATTGAAATCATCACATCTAAAAAACAAAAACCAACGTCCGATTGGCTCAATATGGTGGTAACAGCAAAGGCCAAGTCGCGGATTAAATATTATCTCAAAGAAGAGAAGCGTGTGATTGCTGCCGACGGAAAGGAGATGCTCATCCGCAAACTCGATGCGATAAAGGTGGCGTATACTATTGATACGATTAATGAGTTGGTAAATTATTACAAGTATCCTTCAGCCCTTGATTTGTTTTACGCCATTGCCATTCATTCGATTGAGTTGAAAGAATTATCTAAATTTAACATCATTGGCAATCGTCTTGAAGCGCCGCATGACCTTGAAAAGAAACTACCTGTGAAGGAAGAGTATGCGATTGATTTGGCAAAACAAATGCCGTCAAAAGGATATGAATTGGTATTGTTTGGCGAAAGCAGCGATAAGGTCAAATATACCTTAGCGCCTTGTTGTCAGCCGATTCCGGGAGATGATGTATTTGGTTTTGTAACCAGTGGTGAAGGATTAAAAATACATCGTACCAATTGCCCCAATGCATCTACGTTGCTTGCGAATTATGGCCATCGCGTGATCAAAGCCAAATGGGCTAAGAACAAAGAAATTTCTTTTCTTACTGGCGTAAAAATAAACGGTATTGATGATGTGGGAATCATCAATAAGATTACCAATGTCGTGTCGGGCGAATTGAAAATGAATATGCGCAGTATGAGTATCGATTCGGCTGATGGATTGTTTGAAGGAACCATCATGGTATTTGTCAATCATAAAGTAGAACTCGATGATCTTTGCACACGACTTGAATCGCTCGAGGGTGTCAATAAAGTACTACGACTTGATATGGAATAAGGATCGATTTATCCTTTTACATCAAGTGCATCTCGTAATGCATTTCCCAACAAATTAAACGCAAGAACGATCAGCATAATGGCCAAGCCCGGAATAATGGCCAACATCGGATGATTGGTGATGATAAAATTATAATTCTCTTTGATCATCAAACCCCACGAAGATGTTGGAGGTTGTACGCCAATACCTAAAAAACTCAGACCAGCTTCAATCAAAATTGCCGTGGCAAAATTACTAGCAGCCATAACAATTGTTGGTCCTAATACATTGGGTAATACATGCTTTGAAATGATACGCATCGATGAAAATCCCATTACTTTAGCGGCCTGTATATATTCAAGTTCTTTGAGTGACATCACTTGTCCTCGAATGAGACGCGCTGTGCCAACCCACATGGTAAATCCAACCGCAATAAAAATTTGCCAAAATCCTTTTCCTAATGCAAACGTAATTGCAAAGACTAATAGCAAGGTTGGAATAGCCCACAGCACATTGATGAGCCAAGTGATTATTTGATCGACCCAACCACCGAAGTAACCACTCAATGCGCCAAGCAAGACACCGATAAAAATGGAAATCAATACTGCTATGAAACCCACAGCCATACTGACTCTGCTTCCGATTAGTAACCGCGACAGAAGATCGCGACCATAACGGTCGGTACCGAGCCAAAAGGTACGATGCAAGATCAGTGTCTCTTGTATCAATGTTGCATCTAGGTGAGTTGGATAAAGTTGTTTGATTGAAAAGGAAAGTACTTCCGTATTTTGTTCATCCATTATATGTCGAACATAAATACTGTCGTTGCGCAGTGTGTATCCTTCGATTGGGATCAATACCACCGAACGCTCTTTTCCATTCACGAGATAGTCAATGATATTGGTGTTCGGTTCATTGCTTGCTGTATATTTTTTTAGAAAAGAACAGGCGAAGCCCGGCTTACGAGTGCCAATTTCAACCATCATTGTATTCGCATCCTTACTATCATCGGGCGATAACGGATAGGCAAATAAAGCAATCATGATAACCACAATAATCAAGACCAAGGAAGCGAGTGCAGCCTTGTTTTTTCGGAACCGTTTCCAAAATCGAGCGTTAGTGTTTGTGTTCATGTTCTGTTAGCATATTATCGCACTTGTCGTCCTTTCCATTCATACGTTCCGGTCTGACCTCTCAATCCTGCATAGAGTACATAGGGGATATGGATGAATTGTAAAAGAGCAAAATACGTCAATTCTTTTTTCTTATGAAAGAAAGCGCTCACAGGCAGAAGCAAACTGACTTCGAGTGCTGTTTTTAGTAGCCATAAAAAAATGAAGGCGCTGATGGATTGATTATTGAAAAAACTAGCAATCAACAGCACCGGAAAGAGTAAATTAAATAGATACACGATAGCTAATACGGCCGTTATACGTTTGTCTTCAAATGTATTGGCTTTGGAAGCCCAGCGAGTGCGTTGTTGTAGAAAGGTTTTCAGCGTGGGCATCGGGCTTGTGTATACAATGGCATCTTTACATTTTAAGTAACTTGTCTTTCGTGGAAATCGTTGCTCGATTTTATGCATCAGCAACATATCATCACCGCTCGCGATATCATCAATACCATTAAAACCGTTGACGGCGTTGAAGGCTTTTCGCGTATAGGCCAAATTAGCACCATTACACATTGTGCCGCTATGCGTAGCCGATAAGGCACCTGTTATACCTTGCATGGCGGTAAAATCGATTGATTGAAATGTTTGAAACCAACGAGCATCAGTGGTGAAGAGTACCGGTGATGCAATGAGTTGATGACGATAGGTTTCATAATAACGTACAATACTCCGCACCCAATATTGACACATCCTGCAATCGGCGTCGGTGGTAATAATGAGTTCGCCGTTGCTTTGCTGAATGGCTATTTCGATGGCTTTCTTTTTATAGGCATTCAAGAATTTAGCTTCTGTAAAATCGGATAATGAAATACACGTGACGCCTTTAAACGATGAGGCAATGTCTGCGGTTCGGTCTGTCGAATGATCATCGATGACAATCACTTCCATCAACTCAGGCGGATAATATTGCGCCATGATATCCTTCAGTAATGGACCAATATTGGCTTCTTCGTTTCGGGCGGGAATGAGGATGCTTACCTTGGTGATGGGTGTCAATGTATTGTCGGCTCTATACTCGGGCAAACGCAACCATCCATCTCTGTAATAGAGTATCAGCACTGCATACAGCAATGAAAGAAGCACAGCAATGAAGATAAACAGATTGAGCATCTATAAGAGTTCTACAATAGTATTAAATAATTCTTCATCCAACAGGTTATGCCCCTTTTTTAAGGTAACAATCTTGGCCGATGGAATATGTCGCGCTAGTTTCTTGCGACAGGCGTGATTGATAATGCTATCTGATTCGCCGAAGAACGCAATGATGTCGAATGCATAACGTGATTGATTTATTCTAAGTGTGCGTAACGTAGGAATCATCTTTTTCATATTCATCCAAGCGTTATAGACCTTGCTTCTGCATTCCAAATCACGCATATGCCATTTCGAAAACGCATACATCGATTTAGGCATCAGCTTCAATTGATACAAGAAGCGTATCCAAGTGGCATAGGCATTCTTGCTTTCAACGAGATAACGGAAAATATAAGTGCCAAGTAAGGTCGATGTTGAGAATCGATTCCATATGCGCATTCGTATACCATCTGGGGCAACGAGTATGAGTTTTTCAATGAGGTCTGGACGACACTCGGCCATCACCAAATTAAAGCGACTGCCCATACTATACGACACACCAGTTATTTTTTTTATCTGATATAAGGTGGTTAATTC
Organism: uncultured Bacteroidota bacterium; assembly: GCA_903881265.1. Lineage (GTDB taxonomy): Bacteria > Bacteroidota > Bacteroidia > Chitinophagales > Chitinophagaceae > OLB11. The sequence goes on along the minus strand of CAIRSV010000175.1, from coordinate 503 downwards.
TTCTAAAAATGTGATAAAGGTCTTTTTTTCAATGGCTGTTGGTTCTGCTGCCAACGGAAGGTCAATGACCAAGAGATTGTATTTTCCTTCTAGTGTTTTGGCTAAAGGGGCAAATACGTCTGCTTGTTGTCCATAACCATAAAAGGCAATCACCCACTTTTCGGCATTTGTTGATAATAAAGAGTAACTGATTTTCATTCTGTCGGTAAATATAATTTCATTCGTCATAAAACGCTCATTCAATTATACGTAGTGACGTATTGGATCAATATCAACTTGCGTTGATGAACAGATAGGCTTAATCATGTATTGAACTAGCTTTCTTCCCCGCATCGTCTCGACAAACATATACATCGCTTGCCTTCAACCAAACTGTCGGACGTTGCGGATGTATAGACCTACTTTCAAAGAGTAATGGAGTATTCTTTCATTGCCATGGTTCGTGTCCTCACGAAACATCCCTTCTATTCACAATTTCGGTTCATGGGGACACGAACCGAGGT
>CAIRSV010000174.1 GCA_903881265.1 uncultured Bacteroidota bacterium | reverse complement strand
CAGGTTGGGACCCATATGATGGTTTGACAAGCAAATTTTTTCGATCAATCCCAATTGTCAGAGATATTCGTTTTTGTCGATTGGCTTGGCTTCAATTATTCAAACGACTACCAATAAATTTTCGGCCTCTTGTTGGGATTGCAAAACAACATAATGCAAAAGGACTTGGCCTTTTCCTTTCGGGATATTGCAATCTATATCGTATTGACGGTAATAGAGATCACCTGAATCAAGCTATATTACTGGCTGAAAAATTGGTCTCCCTCCAAAGTGCTGGTTATTCGGGAGCTTGCTGGGGTTATTATTTTGACTGGCAGGCAAGAGCGTTTTTTCAACCGGGAAACACGCCAACTGTGGTTGCCAGCACCTATGTATCCTCGGCATTTCTTGATCTCTATGATCTGACGAAGAATGAAAAATACCTAAATATTGCCCGAAGCACCTGTGATTTCGTCTTGAATGATCTAAATCGAACATTCGATGAAGATGGTTGTTTTGCATTCTCCTATTCGCCTTTGGACAAAAGTGTGGTCTTCAACGCATCATTGCTTGGGAGCAGAATACTCTCGAGGGTATATTCTTACACAAATGAAAGTCACTTGAAAGAAGAGGCTGAAAAATCAGTTGCATTTTGCTGCAAACACCAAAAAAACGATGGATCGTGGGCTTATGGTACCTACGAATTCCATCAATGGGTAGATAACTTCCATACCGGTTTCAATTTGGAATGCATCTCAGATTACATAAAATTCACCGGTGATATGCGTTATCAATCCAATTTTGAATTAGGTTTGAAATATTATCTCGAAACCTTTTTTACAGAAGAAGGCATCGCGAAATACTATCACAATCAGATGTACCCTGTCGATATACATTCTCCGTCCCAGCTAATTGTAACACTTTATAAAACCGGACAATTCAAACAAAAGAGAGAACTTGCAGGGCGAGTATTGAATTGGACTATTGACAACATGCAATCCAATAAAGGCTATTTTTACTATCAGATCAAAAAGCGACTTTCATCGCGTATTCCTTACATGAGGTGGGCTCAATCATGGATGTTTTATGCTTTTTCAATTTACTTTCTTGCAACAAATGATGAAAAGAATTGAATTATTCGGACTTCCTTTAGATGCTTTGAATATGCACGAGACACTCGAAGTGATTGAAAAATCGATTGATAGCAATCGACAAATTCATCATGTTGTAGTAAATGCAGCAAAAATTGTCAATGCTCAGAAGGATGTGAATTTATGGGAATCAATCACCCATTGCGATTTAATCAACGCAGATGGCCAGGCAGTGGTCTGGGCATCTAAAATCCTGCGGCGTCCTCTTCCAGCCCGCGTTGCTGGAATAGATTTAATGGAATGCTTGGTTGCATTAGCTGCGAAGAAGAACTATCGAATTTTTTTTCTCGGGGCGAAAGAAGAAGTTGTAAGTAAGGTTGTAGCGAAGTATTCAGATCAATATGGTAACAAACTTATCGCCGGTTATCGAAATGGGTATTTTACGAAAGAAGAGGAAAAAGCAGTGGCCATGCAGATTGCTGCTTCGAAGGCCCATATTTTATTTGTGGCAATCACCTCACCCAAGAAAGAGCTGTTTCTAAATACGTATAAGTTAGATATTCAAACACCATTCATCATGGGTGTTGGCGGAAGTTTTGATGTAGTGTCTGGCTTGATTAAAAGAGCGCCGATGTGGATGCAAAAAACAGGCTTAGAGTGGTTTTATCGAGTTCTTCAAGAACCAAGAAGGATGTGGAGGCGATATCTAACAACCAACACAAAATTTATTCTCTTGCTTGTTAAAGAGAAAATTAAACAAATCTACTTTGGGAAAGTCGGGGTTGCATATCAAAGTGAAAAGAATTTGAATTAATGATTGAATTTTGATTGTTTACATATTAATTAAATGTTTGTTAGTAATGTTTGTTAGCAAGTTGTTCATTTTGTTGTGAAGTGCTTAATAATTTAGTTTTCATGAAAAAGCAAGGATTCTCCCATTATTTTCCGTTAACTATCGCATTAATCGATGTTCTTGCACTCGGCCTTGCCGTTTTATTGTCTACCATTACCCGTTTCGGGAAAATTCAGAATCAAGGCAGTGGAGGGGAGTATTTCGACTTTTTAGCTTTGGCTCCAATTATTTGGTTGCTAATCGCTTCGCAAAACAAGCTCTATAGCCTTGTTCGTATAGACAGCATTGACAAGCAAATTCGGAAAATAATCTACACACTACTCCTATACTTCGGACTGATGTTTCTTGTCATTGTGGTGTTAGATTTCGATGAAATATCTCGCTTGTGGTTATTCTATCTCTCTTTATACCTTCTAATCTTATTAGTTACATTCAGAACCGTCTTACACAAGACCATTATCGCATACAGACAAAAAGGAGGTAACT
>CAIRSV010000173.1 GCA_903881265.1 uncultured Bacteroidota bacterium | reverse complement strand
GGAATTGGTAGACGCGCTAGACTCAAAATCTTGTATTCGCAAGGATGTGCAGGTTCGATTCCTGTTCTGGGCACTAGGCCCCCTTTTTAGGGGGCTTTCTTTTTGCTCAAAGGCCCGTAAAATAAGGATTCCTTGTTTTTGATTATTCCCTGATTTCGGTTGTTTTCACTTTTTTTGTCCCCCTATTGTGACACCCACGCTGTTCGCCATGTTCGCGCAGCGGCATTCTATATAACTGTTTTTAATCCTCTGAAAATCAATACTATATAGCAATATCGTTTACTTGAATTTGATATTTGTTGAAAAGCTTTTTAATTTCTTTAATCTTTCTCATTCGTATTTTACCTTCCACTATTTCTGTATTTTGAGGCTTGTATGGTTGATAATATTTTAGCATGTTCCAAATAATTACGGCTAGCTTTCTTGCTGTAGCAGCGATGGCTTCCTTTCTTCCATTTTTATAACTTATTCGTTTGAAAAATGTATTTAAGAATCCAATTTTCATATTACCTATTACATTGGCACTGCTTTTTAAGGCTTGTGATAATGGATTGGCTCCTCGTTTTGTGCCGTTACTTAAAACTCGCCCACCACTCACTTTTTGATTAGGTGATAAATGTAACCAACTAGCAAATGCTTTGGCCGTTGGAAATTTATCAATGTCTGAGCCTACTTCTGAAATTAAGGTAAGAACTGTATTTTGATTGACACCTTCAATGGCAAACAAATCTACACCGCCAAAATATTGATAGCTGTATTGTTGTAAATCAATGGAAGGGGTGTTCTTGTTCTTCTTCTTTGCTTTTAATTGCCCTTTAAATTCGGTGATATCGATTTCATTGTCAATCATCCTTTCTTTTAAAATTTGTTCAATAGCCATTTCACATTCTTGAACCAATATTAGGTTGGATTTGTATTCTTGATAATGTTGACGCAGTACAAACAAATAACCTTCACTCCAATTACCTTCTAATGATTTTGCAATTTCTTCTTTACTTTTTTTAACTCGATAATCTACCAATGAAGCTAAATTATTTGCATCTCGTTCGCCATTCAATATAGCTTCAATAATTGCCATGCCACTCTTGCCCGTAATATCTCGTAAAGCTATTTCTAGACGAATATTCATCTGACGTAAATCACGTTGCATTTGATTAATTATTCTCGTTTGGATTTTTATATACTTCTGTCGTTGACGACTGTAAATACGTAATTGAGCAACAAATTCACTTGGCAAAAAACTATTCGATAGTAAACCTAAGCTATGTAATTTTTGTATCCATTGGCAGTCTTGTACATCGGTTTTTCTACCCTTTACATTTTTTGTTTGATTGCCGCAAACCAAGATTACGTCAAAGCCTGCAACTTGCAAGGATGTAAAAAGTGTTTGCCAATAAGTGCCAGTACTTTCCATTGCAATTGTCTTAATGTGATGTGTTTTTAAAAATTCAATCAGTTTACGATGGTCTTCGGTATAAACACCAAATTCCTGAACATCATCTTTACCCTGACCAATGGCTACGTAATGGCTTCTTGAACCAATATCGATACCGCAGGAATGAGGATTTACAACATCTAATTTTTGTTTCTGTTTTGTGGACATCATTTTTTGTTTTGAAATGAAAAATATGTCTTTAGGAAGTGTTTTGTTGTAATAGAGAATATTCTATACGGGGTCTATGCCACCAATCGTTTTATCACATTAAGTTTATTAAAAAACCCAATTACACTTCAAGCTAGAATGTCGACCGAGTTCTATAAACATCAATGTTCGGACAGCTTTACTAAAGACTATACAAAAATAAGAAGCGCAAGAACAGTTATTCTCGGGTTTTAATGGAGTTCGCTTCATTGAGAGAAAGTCGAACAGCCTGACCACCCCGCTAGTCCTAGTGTACTCTAAGTATGTTTGCTGGCGCGGGTTTGCAACCCGTGTCAATAATCTATTCCACCATTATTCTAACCATACCGTTCGACATGCGCAAAGCCTAACTTGTCGAAGCACTGAGCTTGTCGAAGCACTGAGCTTGCCGAAGTGTTTTATCCCTAAAGCGATTATCTTGCCGGCTCATTCACGACGAGTCAATTGTCTCGTTGATCATTCGTACATTTGTTTACATACAATTAAGTTTATGACGTCAGTGCAACAACGTTACCCAATTGGCCCCTGCGAATACCCTGCAGAATATACGGCAAATCTGCTGACACAATACCTGCTTGATATCGAAACCTTTCCAATGCGATTAGAGTATGTGGTTCAACACTTAGATGCAGATCAGTTGCAGTTGAGATATAGAGAAGGTGGTTGGACAATCAATCAAGTGATACATCATTGCGGCGACAGTCATATGAATGCAATCCTTCGTATCAAGCTCGCACTTACCGACGAAAATCCTTCGATTAATGCCTATCAAGAAGATCGTTGGGCCGAAACCGCCGATTATGATTTGCCATTTAATAATACCATCACGATGTTATTTGCTATCCACAGAAAACTTGTGAAGCTACTCGAATCATTAAGCGAGGAGCAACGCAATCGCACGTATTTTCATACCCAATATCAGCGCAGTTTTTCTATTAACGATGTAATCTGTCTGTATGCATGGCACGGCAATCATCATCTTGCTCAGATACAAGTAGCGATTACTCAACCTCACAATTAATTCCTTTTACGATGAGATATTTTTTCAGTTTGCTTATGCTTGTTTCGTTTCTTTCTTGTTCGACCCATAAGGTCACAGAAGTGAATATTACGAATGAAAACGACTATTCAATAGCGGTTACGGTGGCAGCCTTAAATTGCCGACAAACATTTGCGCACATCAAACCGCATAGCGAATTCAGTGGCCTGTTTGATTGGACAACAATCGTTCAAGGCGAAGGGCAATGGGTATTTCTAATTACCAATGAAAACACAGGCGGTGTCGATTCATTTTCGCATGGCTACTTTACCAATGGCGAGCTGTTTGGCTTTGCCGATCTAGTGAGTAAAGGAAGTGAACTGAAAGTCAAGATCAGTGAATAGTGTTTGCGATGGCGCAACGCCTTTTAAAATCGCTGTAAACACGACTAGTCTTTCTAAAATTACCTTATTTTCGCATCGAGATTGATGCATTAATTTTAAGACACATACTCAACTGAATAATTATGGGATTACATAAAATTGTTGCTAACGCTGAGGAAGCCGTTCAAGATATTGAAGATGGTATGATGCTGATGCTGGGCGGATTTGGCTTGTGCGGTATACCTGAAAATTGTATTGCCGCCTTGGTGAAGAAAGGTGTGAAGGGATTAACCTGTATTTCAAATAATGCCGGCGTCGATGATTATGGTATCGGCTTGATGTTGCAAGGCAAGCAGGTAAAGAAAATGATCTCGTCGTATGTGGGTGAAAATGAAGAATTTGAGCGGCAATTGCTGAGCGGTGAACTTGAAGTAGAGTTGATTCCTCAAGGGACATTAGCCACACGTTGTATGGCAACAGGCTACGGAATGCCAGTGATATACACACCTGCTGGCGTCGGTACAGAAGTGGCAGCAGGTAAAGAAACACGCTCCTTTACAATGTATGGCGAACAAAAGGAATATTTAATGGAATATGCGTTTGAAAGCGATTACGCTATTGTGAAAGCGTGGAAAGGCGATGCGCATGGCAATTTAATCTATAAAGCAACCGCTCGAAATTTTAATCCAATGATGGCAATGGCCGGACGAATCACGATTGCCGAAGTAGAAGAATTAGTGGAAGTTGGCGAATTAGACCCCGACCAAATTCATACGCCTGGTATTTATGTGCACAAGATTTTTCAAGGCGAAAACTATGAAAAGCGCATTGAGCAACGAACCGTAAGAAAAGCAGATTAGTTGATAGTGAAATAAACGACGCTGCTGTCTTTTCGATCAGCGTAATCGGTGGTCACGCCGGTAAAGCGACATGTTGTTGTTCCCGTGCCAGCAGCAAGGTATGTTTTTTCATTGATTGTATACCCTTGTTTGCCGTCGACATTCGGATTCTTTTGAAGCAATACTTTCGTGACGTTGCCTGAAATAGGATCCAAGATGGAAATATTCAACGAAAGTGATTTTAATTTACCTGGATTTTGACGGATAGAATTCTTCGATTCAAGGTCAGTAGCTGTGCCAACAATATGAATATCCTCGCCATAGCTATATGTATCAAGATTCACAGGTACCGTAATGGATAATACAGGCGCTATCGTATCTCTATTTAGGTCATACGCATTGCGGTTTAAGTCTTTTTGCTTACAAGAAAAACCAACACAAGTAAGAACCAAGAGCGACACGACATAGAGACAGAGAGAATTTTTCATTCATTACAACGTTTAAATCTCAAATATAATCAATTTGGTGGTAAAGCAAAGAATGTTTAATATTTTTACCTTTTAACCAAATGAAAAAGGACGAATTATACTACAAGCTCGCATTGTCAAGGGTTGACGGCATTGGCCCTGTGAAGTACAAGAAGCTTATGGAGCAGTTTACAACCGCAGAAGAGATCTTCGCTACGTCAATCAAACAATTAAAATCGATTGCTGGCCTTAGCGAATCTAATGCGAATGCCATCAAGTCATTCACTGATTTTTCGCTGATAGAACGAGAGCTTGATTTTGCGAAGCAACACGATATTCAAGTGTTGGATTACGCGCATCCGAATTATCCACGACGATTAAGGCATTGTGCAGATTCACCTTCTGTGTTGTTTTATAAAGGCACTGAAGATCTCAATCAGCAGAAGGTGGTATCAATTATTGGCACACGATCTTTTACAGAATATGGACGACGTGTTTGCGAAGAACTTGTTGAAGGGCTGAAACTATATAATGTAACAGTGGTCAGTGGGCTCGCCTTTGGTATTGATGCAATCGCACACAAAGCGTGTATTCGAGCGGGCCTCCCAACAATTGGGGTTGTGGCTCATGGTTTGGATACCATGTACCCTGCAGCGCATCGTAATCTTTCGAAAGAGATGATGCAACACGGTGGTGTGCTTTCTGAATATTATGCTGGCACCAACGCAGATAAGGGCAACTTTCCCGCGCGTAACAGAATTGTGGCAGGTATGTCGGATGCTACGATTATTATTGAAACAGATCGAAGAGGAGGTTCAATGATTACGGCAGAGATTGCCTACTCGTACAACCGAGATGTTTTTTGTGTGCCGGGCCGCATAACGGATGCTAAAAGTAATGGTTGCAATGATCTTATCAAATCGTTGAAAGCGCAGATGGTTACAAATGTCGACGATATCGCGGGTAGTCTCGGATGGGTGCAGCAAAAGAAACCGAAACTTAGTCAACGCCATTTGTTCGTAGAACTTAGTGCGAACGAATCGATGATAGTGGACTTGTTAAAAGTCAATGCCTCGATGCATATCGATGCGTTGTGCGCCAATACAGCACTGAACAGTTCAGCATTAGCATCTTCTTTATTGAGTCTTGAAATGCAGCATATCATTCGTGTGATGCCCGGTAAATTAGTTTCATTGCTTGATTGATACGAAATAGGGGTGCGGTTTTTTAACGAATATTAGGCTTTTTGTTTGGGCAAATCGATTACTTTTGCGACCAATAAAATGATATGAAGAATTTATCTTTGGTATTCAGTTCGTTAGCCCTTGTCGGTGTATTTATTCTGGTAGGAATGAAAGTGTCTGAGAAAAAAATGCCTAAACCAACTTATACAATAAAGGACTCGACAGGGAAGGAATTTATTCTCAGCGGAGGCAAGGTTGGTTATGTGGACATTGATACGCTTGAATCAAATTATAATTATTTCAAGGCGAAAAAAGCAGAGTTTGAGGTGCGGCAGAAAAACATTGATGCAGAACTTGAAAAGTTAGCGAGTGCCTTGCAAAACGAATACAATGGTTTGCAAAAACAAGCACAGGCCGGCACTCTTTCTCAGGCAGATGGCGAAGCAGCCCAGCAAAAATTAATGCAACGTCAGCAAGATCTCGAACTTAAGCGTCAGAATATGGGCGCTAATTTTCTCAAGGATCAGGAAGCATTCAATAAAGAGATTCACGATAATCTTCATCAATACATTGAGAAGTATAATATAGAAAAAGGATACGATTATATCCTGTCATACTCTAAAGATGGTTCTATACTCTATGCTAATAAAGACCTTGATCTGACCCGCGATATCATTAAAGGCATGAATAGTGAAACGCCGAATTCGAAGAAATAGTATTCATCGGATGGATCCTCTAAGTAATAAAATTTAATAAACGAATTGTATGCGTAAGAAAATAGTAGCTGGTAACTGGAAGATGAATCTTTCAATCGCTGATGGTGTCACCTTGGTTAATACTATTATATCAACATTACCTTCGTTGCCGCAAGAGGCTCACGTTATTTTGTGTTGCCCGTTTACACATCTTGATCGCGTATCAACATCGATTCGTGAAACGAGCCATGCGCAACTTCATGCAGGCGCACAAAACTGTCACGATAAAGCTTCAGGCGCGTTCACAGGCGAAGTATCCATTGAGATGTTGAAGGAAGTAGGAGTGGATGCTGTTATAATAGGTCATTCAGAACGCCGACACTATTTTAATGAAGACCACGATTTTTTGAAACGTAAGACAGATGCCCTTGTGGCGGCCGACATGCATGTGTTGTTTTGTTGCGGTGAACCGCTTGCCGTTCGAGAGCGTAATGGTCAAAATGACTATGTAGCCAATCAATTGACAGAAAGTTTGTTTCACTTAAATGCACAGCAGATGAAGGCTTGTATTACCATTGCGTATGAACCTATATGGGCGATAGGCACTGGTGTGACCGCGTCAACCGAACAGGCGCAAGAGATGCACGCGCATATACGTAGCTTATTGTCGGCTACATTTGGGAATGAAGTAGCCCAGGAAATTTCGATCTTGTACGGAGGCAGCTGCAATGCGGCTAATGCGGCAGAGTTATTTGCTTGTCAGGATGTCGATGGCGGTTTGATAGGTGGAGCTGCGTTGAAAGCAGAAAGCTTTTTGCCCATTATAGAAGCCATGTGCTAAACAACTACAATATCGTTGATAAAGGCTTCGCCAAAATGCTGATTAATTTTAGCAATCAATAAATGCTTGTTGTAGGATAGTTCATTTTTCAATGGCGCGATATTCGTATAGATATAAAGCGTGCCATCTTTTAGTTTTAGGTTCTCGGTGTGTTTGGCAACAGTTTTACCCATCAATAATTCCCAATCTTCTTTCAGCTTAGTCACCTGATATTTATACTTCCAATGACTATCTTCCAGCATCTTGTTAATCGCTTCCTTCATTGAATATTGAGCCATAAAATTAATTGAGAGGTTTTTCAGTAGAATCAGCGCCTAAAAAATAGCACGAATGACAGGGATTTATTTTTTTTGGTTGTCTCTCCATTCGTAGACCCAGCTGCTTTGAATCATCTCAAGATGCCCTTCATTGCTTTCTTCTCGAGTGCCAGCAAATCCTTCAATTTCAAGCACCCATTCAAGCAGATCAGTAAAGCGGATCCTGTAAATGTTCGATTCTGTGAATTCGTCTCCGAATCGCTCGTGAAGTTTCAAGGCGATATCTTCGTAATCATTCCAATGTATAGGTGGTTCGTATGACATAAGGTGGTGGGCTAACTAGTGATTGTTTAAAATGAAGAGGATTACTCTCCGTGAATAAGTGTCTGATCTGGAACAGTGATATCGATGACGCCTGAGCCGTCTAATAATACGCATTGACAACCGAGTCGTGAATTGATTCTAGGGTTTCTTGCTCGGTCAATAAAGTCTTCTTCTTTTTCTGAAAGGACTTCAATGCATTCAGCATGATTATCGACATAAATATGGCAGGTACTACAAGCACAAACGCCGCCACAATTGTGATGAATTCGTATGTTGTTTTTAAGCGCTACTTCAAGGATACTGTCGTCTGGAGCGCAGTTTTCGATTGTAAGCGTTTCCATGCCCTTTTGTTCAAATCTAAAATTGATTGTATACATCGATCGTTCTCTTACTTTTATTTTTAATTGTTGCAAATCTACATGTAAAAAATGTTAAACCAAATGCTTTCTTAAATTGCTCATAGAAGGCTGCAAAAGGTTGCATTTCGTTGTTTCAAATCAATCGTAATGGTTTGAATCTAGGTTAGCTTGCAGATTGGATTGGTTATTACGAATAATGGGTGTCTATTGACACCCATTATTGACTACGCTGCGAAAGTGTGCTTAGACATTTTCTACTATCTTGGGTGCTGCGGCCATGATTTCGTCATTGGCTTGAGCGGCATATTTTTCGAAGTTTTTCACAAATAATGCGGCAAGTTCCATTGCTTTTTTATTGTATTCAGCTTTGTCGTTCCAGGTATTTTCAGGAATCAATAATTCTGAGGGAACATTCGGGCATGTTGACGGCATATTAAAACCGAACACTGAATGGGCCACGTATTCCACGTTGTCTAATTGACCATTCATGGCGGCCGTAATCATCGCGCGGGTATAGCTAAGTTTCATACGATTACCGACGCCATAAGGTCCACCGCTCCAACCGGTATTGATCAACCAAACTTTTACATCGGGGTGTTGTTCTAATTTTTTTCCTAAAAGTTCAGCATATTTCGTAGGGTGCAAAGGCAGAAAAGCTCTACCAAAGCAAGCACTGAATGTGGCTTGTGGCTCAGTGACACCTACTTCGGTGCCGGCCACTTTCGCTGTGTATCCACTAATAAAGTTATACATAGCCTGACCTTTACTCAAACGTGAAATAGGAGGCAGGATACCATAGGCATCGCACGTCAAGAAGAAAATATTCTTAGGGTCGCCGCCAATACTTGGTTCTTTTGCGTTTGAAATATGATTGATTGGATAGGCGACTCTAGTATTTTCTGTAATAGAAGCATTCGCAAAATCAACTGTATTCGTTCCAGGTATATAATGTGTATTTTCAACTAAGGCACCTGCTTTGATGGCGGCATAAATTTGAGGTTCTTTTTCTTCCGTCAAGTCGATGCATTTTGCATAGCAGCCACCTTCGAAATTAAAGACAGAGCCCTTATCCCAACCGTGTTCGTCATCGCCGATAAGTTTTCGGTTCGGATCTGCACTTAATGTGGTCTTCCCGGTACCGCTTAATCCAAAAAACAGCGCAACATCACCGTCAACGCCTTCGTTTGCAGAGCAGTGCATGCTTAATACACCTTTTTCGTGTGGTAACACATAATTCAACACACCGAAGATGCCTTTTTTCATTTCACCGGTATAGGCAGTGCCTCCGATTAAGATCATTTTCTTTGTAAAATTGACTACTGTGAAATTGCCTTGTCGAGTACCGTGTACCGCTGGGTCGGCATGAAAGCCAGGCGCTTGAATAATGGTCCATTCCGGAACTTGTGTCTGTATTTCGTCGGTCGTTGGGCGTAAGAAGAGGTCAAGGCAAAATAAATTAGCCCAAGGATTTTCGTTCACAACCACAATATTCAAGCGGTGTTTAGGATCTGCACAAGCATAGGCGTCGCGCACCCACACTTCTTTATTTTGTAAATAGCCTGTAATATCTGTGTATAAGACATCGAAATGTTCAGGTGAAAT
>CAIRSV010000172.1 GCA_903881265.1 uncultured Bacteroidota bacterium | reverse complement strand
ACACTATCGCAACCTTCGCTTGTAGTGCCATAAATGGTGAGTGTATCGCCGGAGGTATAGTAATTGCCGTTGAGCAGCAAACTATCGCCCTGACAAAGAAATTCGTCATTAAACGTAAAATTTGCGCGGCATAAGGCATAACTTCCGAGGAACATAAACGAACCCGAGCCCGGGCTGCTGAATGAATTATCAGCGTTCGGATTAAAATCGAGGTCTATGATATCTGAATATTTTCCGGCAATGAGTAACTCATTGTCGTTTCTGTATTCAAGACAATAGGTCCGCGTTGTACCGCTGCCCTCAAAGGCATAACTGTAGCGATAATTACCCAACGAGTCATATTGAGCGATGAAACTGGAATTGGATGGGTTTTGTGGTGTGCCGTAAAAAAGAGGAGATGTATCAAAATCGCATGGCTGTGGTGTAATTCCTGCTATCCAGAAATTGTCGGTATGGGCTTCAAAGCGAATGGCCGAACTGGCATCGCTGCCGGTCCCACCAATTTTAAAGCCTGTTATTAAATGCAACGAAGTATCGTACATGGCAACTAAAATATCCTGCGAAAAACCAGATCCAAAAACTTTGAATGAATTTCCAAGCGGATTAATTTCAAGACTGTCGGAAAAAACACCGTTTACAAGAATTTTAGTTCCGGAAGTATTTATATCCAAGCGATTTAAATCATCGAAATTGCCGGGACCTTCTATCAATATACCTGCGAGGTAATGCATATCGGCTGAATATTTTGCGATGAAACCATCTTTAGTGCTAGACCCGATAATTGCAGTAGAATCAGAAGGGTCAAAATCGACTGGCGCATAAACAGAGCCTGAAATAAAATAATTTCCGCCCGGCATAAACACAAGATCTCCCGAAATATCCTGCGACGTGGATCCAAATTGTTGCACATCAAGAAATTCACCTTCGGGCGAGAGTTTGAGTACAAATAAATCGGTTGATCCCAAGGAAGTGCGCGTTGTTGATGTGCCAATTGCCGGATCAAAATCAATGGTATTGGCGAAACTCCCGTAGGCAATGATATTACCCGTTTCATCAGCAAGCAATTGGGAGAGATAACGATTCCCAAGACTAAACTCTTTCAGCCCACCAGCCCAGATAAAGTTTCCAGATGTATCGAATCGAGCCAGGAAAATTTGGTTTGCAACGCCAGCATCTGAGATAATAAACGTATCCCCAGGAGCCAGTGATGGATTAAAATCTACAGTAGAGGTGTAGGTGCCTCCAATAAGCAAATCATTGTTTTTTCCAAATGCAATTTGGAGTCCAAAATCGTACGACGGCCCCCCAAGCGCATGCGCCCAAACCAGTTCTCGCTGACTATTGTACTTGGCAATAAAGGCATCACCTGAAGAGGCCGCTAGAAAATATGAAGTTCCCAGCGGATTGAAATCCAATGTTCCGGCAAAGGTTCCAATGGCATAGAAATTCCCGAGCGAATCAACAATAATTTCATTTACAGAATTTTCCGGCGTCAAGGAACTTCCGATTCCGAAGCCTTCAATATGAGATAGTTGCGCTTTTAGTGTAAATAATCCTGAACCGAAAAGGCAATATATAAATAGTGTGTACTGTAGTTTTTTCATGTGTTGTGCCGAATACAAAAATGATGCCAGTTGGTTATACAATTATGACTCGTCCCGCTCGAGGCTAACGGTTCGCGCATTTGCGATGCCGGGGACTTTTGACCGAAATGCATCTGCGAACCCAAATATAATACAAAACCGGAATCTCTCAAACGTGCTGAGAAACCCCGGTTTTGCGAATGCGCTGTTATGGGCTGGTTTTTACTTTTTCCTAAGTCTTTCTCGAATATTATCAATCTTTTCCTTCCCTTTACCAACCGCTTCATCAATTTGTTCAGACGTTGGGATTAATTCCAAGGTTTTTTCTTT
>CAIRSV010000171.1 GCA_903881265.1 uncultured Bacteroidota bacterium | reverse complement strand
TGAAGTATTTTCAAATGTTTGGGGAAAAGGATTTGCTTTTTTGAATTCATACATATGTTGATTAATATCCACAAATATAGATTAAACGTTGATAATAAACAACATTTTTATAAGCTTAAGCGTCTAGTTTGATAGAGTTGAAATAACAAATTCATGTGCGTCGATGAAATCAGTGTTATTGCCCTTCTTCCCATCAATTAATGCATGCCGGCTACTTTCTAAATTATGGAAAATACGTTTCAGTTGAAAAACACTTTTGGGTTCATTATTGCGAGGATGAATTTGATACCCTAATATTGATAGAATTTTTAATACAACCTAAAGGGTACATTTTAAATTACTTCCCTATACAGGAACTGATAAGAAAAACAACTCTGAAAACCCTTGATATTACTGAGTTTATTGATTTTTTCGAGCAACAAATGAGCAACTATTGACAACTACATCAAAGCAAAGAGACTCAATCCGGTGAGAACTAATAAAAGGCATCACTTTGCTGTATCCGAAGTTAAAGGCTTGTTGTACGTAACAGAATCACCCAAAATTAGAAGCTACCAGGAAGACATTCGTTCTATGCTGCAACAGGTAGCAAAAATGGATGAGCTGGGCGAGGATTGGTAGTTATTGCATGAATTTTTCCATTTTTTGCATGCAATTAAAAAAATATCTGTACTTTTGTATCAAAGAAATGAATTTGCTCCGTCAACATATCAAGCAGGGTGAGGTATATCGCCGTTCTGACCTGGAATATTATTCCACGGCCATAGATAGGCACTTGGCTCAATTAACCAAAGACGGAACATTGGTAAAATTAAACCAAGGATTGTATTACGCGCCTAAACAATCAAAATTTGGGGCTGTTCCTCCGGATGACCGCCAAGTAGTAGAAAGTTTTCTGAAGGACGAAGATTTTCTTTTGGTATCCCCAAATAGTTTTAATTCATTAGGACTAGGCCTAACACAACTTTACAATTCCACATGGGTATATAACCATAAGCGCAAAGGCGAATTTCAACTCAATGGAAAGACATTTGAATTCAAACTAAAATCCTCTTTCCCTAAAAATATCTCAAGAGAATATTTGCTCGTTGATTTATTAAACAATTTGGATAACCTAGCAGAAGACCAAACACAAGCCTTAAATAAATTGCCAAATAATGTACGTAGTTTTAATGCTGATGCTTTGATGAAGGCTACTCAACAATATGGAACAGGCAAAACAAAGCGCACTTTAAAATCAATAGTTAGAAACGTACTCCAGCATGCTTGATTTCATACATAACGACCCTGAATTCAAAGAGCTTCTCTCCATTGTATCTACCAAAAAAGGCATTGATATTACATTGGTTGAGAAAGATTATTGGATCATGCATGCATTGTACTCTTTGCAACAACAGGGAATTGAGTTTGAATTGAAAGGAGGAACGTCATTATCCAAAGGCTATGGATTAATTCATAGATTTTCAGAAGACATCGACATTCACATTCGTACAAATTTTGGTTTACCCATTGAAGGGAAAGAAGACAAACCACAAGTAAAAACGGCACGCAAAGAATTTTATGATGTGTTTGCACAATCGCTTTCGATAAATGGGATTATTGAAATTGTTAGAGACCATGAATTTGATGACAAAGAAAAATTCCGAAGTGGAGGCATAAGACTCTGCTATGAAAGTTATACCCCTACGTTGGAAGGGCTTAAAGATGGGATTTTATTAGAAGCGGGATTCGACACCGTAACACCCAATAGCCCCATCGATATCTCTTCTTGGATTTGGGAACACCTTATTTCAATAGGAGCACACATCAATTACATAAACAATACTGCAACAGACGTACAATGCTATCATCCAGGTTACACCCTAGTTGAAAAAATTCAAACCATCGTCCGCAAATATCGGAACAGAGACAACCCTGGAGCTTCTGATGATAAAAACTTCATGCGCCAATATTATGACGTTTATTGCCTGCTTGGCAATTCTGATATAAAGGCTTTCATTGGAACTCCTGAATATTTAGCACATAAAGCAGCTAGAATCAAAGGCGCTGACAACCAAATACCACTTCGAGAACATCCCGCACTTTTATTAAGTGATTCGGAGATAAGAGAATCATTCCAAAATCGTTATGAATCCACCTCCAAGCTTTATTATAATGGGCAACCAGAGTTTAAAGATATTTTGGCAAGAATACAATTGCATTTGAATCGGTTGTAAAAGGGTTTCAACCAACTGTTTTTATCATCATAATTTGAAGCGTTGCAATAAATGCAACTGCTAGATTGAATTTAATCGAAAAAATGCAAGAATTGAATCTAACAATTTGCTGATGCGTGATACGCTATGATACGCTATGATACGCAAATATACGACAACGATATTACGCTTCTGTTTGTGTTTACCCATTCATAAGTAAGTATCTATGTTTTTGTTTATCGTTGATTATCGGCGTTTACTTTCCGATACAAAATCTAGAAAAGACAGCGCTTAAAATGTCTTCATTGCTGATTTGGCCAGTGATGGAAGAAAGAGATTGTAAGGCAGACCGAATGTCAATCGAAATAAAATCACCGCTTATTTTTTCTTCTAATCCTCTTCTTACAAGTTGCAGACTTTGGTATGCTTGCTGAAACGCTTCCATATGACGGGCATTCGATACGATAATGTCAAATGCGGCATATTGACTACTGGTGGTTTCTTGTAAATGTTGAAGCAGCTTGTCGATGTTCCGTCCTTGTTTGGCCGAACATTCTAAGGTGGTTTTATTCGTTAATGTGGCTACTGCTTTTTCAATTTCCAACGGATGGCTCAAATTGCTAAGCTCATCAGCTTTGTTTAAGAGAATAAGCACCTTCTGTTCTGGTCGGAAGCTCATGGATTGAAAATTAGATACAATGTCATTCACCGATTCTGTAATATCAACCAAATAGAGAACAATCTCCGCTTCCTTGATTTTCTGATAGGAACGTTCGATGCCTTTTGCTTCCAACATATCCATTGTTTCTCGGATGCCGGCCGTGTCGATAAATCGAAAGGTGATGCCATTTAGTTGCATTGTGTCTTCGATAAAATCTCGCGTGGTGCCTGCAATTTCACTGACGATAGCCTTTTCTTCATTCAGCAATCGGTTTAACAAGGTCGACTTGCCAACATTCGGTTTGCCAACAATCGCTACAGGGATTCCTTTTTTTATGACATTCCCCAATCGAAATGAATTGATTAGATTGTGTATGACCACTAACGAAGTGTCTATCAAGGCAAGAAATTTTGTCCTGTCCGCAAATTCGACATCTTCTTCACTGAAATCTAATTCAAGTTCCATCAAGGCTGCGAAATCAATCAGTTCCTGCCGCAATTCTTTAATCTTTTCTGAATAGCCGCCACGCATTTGTTGTATGGCAATGTTGTGTTGACTTTCGTTTTCACTTGCGATGATGTCGGCTACGGCTTCAGCTTGACTTAAATCTAATTTACCATTCATAAAGGCTCGCTTGGTAAACTCACCAGGGTGGGCAATTCGTGCCCCGTTTTTGACAGCCAAGTTGATGATGCATTCGATGATGAAAGGCGATCCGTGACAGCCAATTTCGACAGTATCTTCTCCATTGTAGGAGTGTGGATTTCGGAAAATTGAAATAAGCACTTCGTCAATCATTCGATTGCCATCCATGATTTTACCAAAATGGCTCGTGTGTGTTTTTTGCGCATTAATTTTTTTACCTGCGAAAAAAATATCAGTGATATCAAATGCCTTCGCACCGCTCATTCTAATAATTGCGATGCCGCTAGTACCTTGTGGCGTAGCAAGGGCAATGATGGTGTCTGATAAAATCATATGTCGAAATTAGTGGATTCCGTGATAACACGCGCACTAGCATATAATGAAGCGTGTAGGATGTAAGAGTTTATACCGTTTGAATTCGTGTGTTTAATGTAAAGCCTTCCGCCTCTCTAATTCCTTGTTGATTAAAACAAGTTCTCTACTAGTTTGGCCAGCGACTGACGTATTTTCTTGTGCCCTGCGCATTAGATATGGAATGACATCTTCAACAGGGCCATAGGGCAGATATTTTGACACATGATATCCTTTTTTTGCTAGGTTAAATGAGATATTATCACTCATGCCAAAGAGCTGTGAAAAAAAGATATGCTCGGCTGTCGTTGAAATCGATTTCTCTTGCATCAATCTCGTTGCTATCATACAACTATGTTCATTATGTGTGCCAACAAATAAGCAGATACGATCAAGATGATGAAGGCAGAATTCAATAGCCGAATCGTAATCCTTATCTGTAGCTTCCTTGTTGGGTTGTATCGGATCTTGATAGTTCATTTCAGCAGCACGTAATCGTTCTTTTTCCATATAGGCGCCTCTGACCAACTTGGCACCGAGGAGATAGTTGCCTGCAGAGGCTCTTTCGTATGATTTTTTAAGGAAATCGAGTCTGTCATGACGATATAATTGAAATGTATTGTAGACAACCACGTTGGTGCTGTTGTATTTTTCCATCATCTTGTCAGTGATATCATCGACAGGTTGTTGTATCCAACTTTCTTCTGCATCGATTAAGATCATTTTCCCATGATCCGAAGCAGCCTGACAAATTGTATCAATGCGCATATAAACGCGATCAGCCTCTGCTTGTTCTTCTTGAGAGAGTGGGGCCTTTGCGTGTAATTTTTCAAGAAGTTCAAATCGCGCAAAGCCTGTTGTTTTAAGACTTATAAACGGAATGTATTGTTTATCGCCACAGTACTTGATGGTCTCTAAGAAGGTATCGGTTGTTTTTTCAAACTCCTCTTCATTTGACTTGCCTTCTACGCCATAGTCCATAATAACATGCACGCCATACTTCGCTAATTCAAAGGATGTTAGGTCTGCCTCAGGTAAGGTTTCGCCTCCGCAAAATTGTTTATATAGGGTGCCTTTAATCAAATCGTGAATAGGCAATTTGGTCTTGAATGCAAATTGAGTTAGTTGGATGCCTACTCTTGTTAGCCATGGTTTTGCCATGGATGCAAATAAGAACCTGGCTTTAGCGAGTTCACTAGTTGTCTTTGAACTGAAGGCTATTTCTGTGTCATTGAAGTTAAGTAGCATCTTTCTGGATTAAAATATTTGACAAAAGTAAACCCTGTAAGACGTAAAATAATTTTTTGTTCATAATTAATTAATGCCTACTTTTACCCTCATAAATTTTAAAAAATAATAAAAATGAAAAAGATTTTACTTAGTATTTGTTTTGGCCTTACAGCCTTTACTTCAGTGAATGCACAGCAAAAACAACCGGTTATGAGTGCTCCGATGAGAATGGATAATGCCGTTGTAGATGGTCCTTTAAATAAGGATAAATTTAAATCAGCTGGTAAGAAAACGAGAGGCGGTAGTACGTTCTTAAGTTATGTTGATTATGTGGCAGCTCAGGAAGGTATTTCGCCTACAGCGCTTGATGCTACTGGGTTTCTTAATTATATGTTTCCAGATTCAAACATGCGTTATGGCGCACCAAGTACAGCGTTTGGAATAAATTGGAAGACAATTGGTCAAGTGTTAGAACCATGGGCTGATGTGATTAGAGATAATACACCTACCGATGGTATTTATATTGGTAAAACAAATGCGTACACATTGGATTCTATCTTTATCCAATCATCATATATCAAGGCTACATCTGCTGTTGATACTGTGATTGTTTCAGTTGTACACAGTGGTGGAGCTAATCTTCCTGAATATTATTTCGCTGGTCAAGCTGCTGATTTCGGTGTTGATACAACTAGATTTTTATTACAGTCGTACAATGCAACGAACTTTAACTCAGGTGCTTACCAAACAAATGCATCAGGTGCACCTGCAGCCATTACAATTAAGTATCCGTTGACAAACGCTGATTCAAGCACATATACAGCGCCAAATTCATATGGTACAAAATATCTTGGCTTTGCCATTAATATGGCTGTACCTGCTGGTGAAAGAGTATCTGTTTCGTATACATTCAAGCCAGGTTATACCTTTACTGCTGGTGATACAATAGGCAATAAAAATCGTTTGTTATTCTATTCGTATGAGCCAAATGGCGATGCTACCTTTATGCCTTTCTATCCTACAGATCGTAATATGTCAGCCACTGTGTACAAAGATTCAACAAATTGGGGCGGTGATTATATCCCTACTTTAGCTTGGACAGTTGGTTATGGTACTGAAATTCACGATATGGTTTGGAAATTGACTTGCCCTACTTGCAGTGCAATAGGTGTAAATGATGTGAACGACAACGGAATGTCTGTAAACGTAACGCCAAACCCAGCAACAGAAAATGCAAAGCTTACTATTAGCTTAACTGAAGCTGCGAAGAACGTATCTGTAACATTCACCAATGCGGTTGGTCAACAAGTTAAAACAATCAATTTAGGTAGCGTCAATGCAAATGACGCGCAAAAATTCAATGTGAAAATTTCTGACCTTACAAAAGGCTTATACATTTATACAGTAAATGCCGATGGTAAGAAATACTCAAACAAATTAATGGTTAATTAATTCTAACCTACATCATCTTTAAAAAAGGGCTATCAAATGATAGCCCTTTTTTTATGTGCTGATATGGCAGATATGCAATGCAAGTTAAGGGTATATAGTCCTGTGTTAGGTTAAGTGGCATTCCAATGTATTTGACAATGTAAACCAAGTAGCTTGTACTGTTAGATGCCGTAGGTGATATTGTTTGCCTTGTAGGAAGTAAGGCAAAATGAAGGCTAGATGATGGTGCAACGTGAAATTATTTTTATGCGTACACTGCTACAATTTCTTACCCTAGAGAGCCTTGTAGCTCGTTCCAATTTTCTATACAGCGTGTGGTTATCAGTTGATATCGTAACACAATGCAGTTTGTGCATTTTTGTTGTAATCAATCGAGCACGCGTTCATATTATCAAGGCGTCTGATGAATTTTGACCTAGCATCGATTGAACGCAGATTGATATCAAGAGAATCGCACCCAGGGAATTTTATTTTCAAGTTGAGAAAGTCGCTTAGGACGGCTCTTTTTTTTGAATGTTTAATTGCAAATCAGCCTAGAATCGATGATGTTCTAAAAAGATTACCATTTTTCCAAATTAATTGTATCTTCGCACGTTCAAGTTTTATATTAAATAAATAAGTAATACCGACATGCAGTTAAAAGGTTTGATAAGGCTATTTACAATAGCGCTAATACTGATTTCTTTATTTCAGTTATCATTTACATTCGTTGTAAGGAATTTCGAAAAGAAACAAGAGGCGAAGGCTCGCGCACTCATTCAAAAAGAGAACCCTTCCATGACAGGAGAGGATCTTAATTTTGCAGTGAAAGATAAGGTTAGGCCTATATTAGATAGTTTGGCTTCGACCAATGTCTATAATTTAGGATTTACAAAATATACGTACCAAGAAGCGAAAGAGCAGGAATTAAATCTTGGTCTTGATTTGCAAGGAGGTATGAACGTTGTGTTGGAGGTTAGTTTGGATGATCTTGTGCGCAGCATGAGTAATAATCCCAAAGATCCAGCCTTAAATGCGGCTATTGCTGAGGCAAATCGCATGAAAGCAAATAGTCAGGCTAATTTCATTACACTTTTCGCTGATGCCTACACTGCGAAAAATCCTTCTGGACGTTTATCAACTTTGTTTGCGAAATCAGGCGTAAAAAATATCGATTTCAATTCATCGAATGATGATGTTATCCGAGTGATGATGGCTGAATCAAAAGATGCGATTAAACGTACGTACAATGTACTCTTAACACGTATTGATAAGTTTGGTGTGGCACAGCCAAATGTGAACCTTGATGAAAATCGTGGTATCATAAGTGTTGAGTTAGCAGGGGTTAATAATCCAGAAAGAGTTAGAAAATATCTTCAAGCGACCGCTAAATTAGAATTTTGGGAAACGTATTCTATCCATATTATTTCACAAAATATCATTGATGCGGATGTTGCCCTGAAAAATTATTTAGCAGGTATGAGCAAAAGCGAGACTGCGTTAGATACATCAAAAGCCATATCAAGCGATACAACAAAAGCAACAGCAACAGCAAAGACTGCCGGAGATACGACTTCATTGAGTTCAATCATGGGAAAAGATTCTTCAAAGAAATCTGACACATCTACTGCAGGTATGACGGATGAGCAAAAAGAAGCGAAAGCCCGTAAAGAAAATCCATTGCGATTTTTCTTGTTAGGTGGTTTTGAAGCAAGAACCAATCCAAAGACTGGCGAAGTGATTAACGAGGCTAGAGTCTCTTATGTGCGCGCTAAAGACACGGCTCAATTAAACCGATATTTTGCGTTAGATGTGGTTAAAAATATCTTTCCGAAAGATTTGAAATTCTATTATGGAATAGCTGACAAGGAAACAAACGAAAAGGCAAAAGAAAAATTAGCAATCTTATATGCTATTAAGAAAAGAGCAGGAAGCGATGAGCCACGACTTGGTGGTGAAAATATCGTAGATACCCGTCAGGATTATGATCAATTCACAGGTCAACCTGATGTGCAAATGACTATGAATGGTATCGGTGCTAGAGCTTGGGAAATGTTGACCGGCGATAATGTAGGTAAACCAATAGCCATCGTGTTAGATGGTATCGTTTATTCAGCGCCTGCCCCTAGTGAGCGTATTGCTGGTGGACGTTCTAACATCACAGGTAGTTTCACAGTTGAAGAAGCACAAGATCTTTCGAATATATTAAAGACAGGTAAATTGCCTGCACCTGCGAAAATTGTGCAGGAGCAAGTGGTTGGACCTACCTTGGGTAAAGAATCTGTCAATGGTGGTTTGATGTCTTTCATCATTGCCTTTATTGTCATTTTTGTTCTTATGCTAGTTTATTACAATACAGCAGGTTGGGTTGCCAATATTGCGTTGATTCTAAACTTATTATTTACTGTAGGCGTATTAGCTGCATTGCATGCATCGTTGACCGCAGCTGGTATTGCAGGTTTGGTACTGACAATCGGTATGGCTGTCGATACTAATGTAATCATCTTCGAGCGTATCAAAGAAGAATTGAAATTAGGGAAGTCGCACGAAAATGCGATCAATGATGGCTATCGTCGTTCATTGTCTCCTGTATTGGATGGTCACATCACCATTTTGATGACAGCGGTTATCTTGTTTATTTTTGGATTAGGGCCTGTACTTGGTTTTGCAACGACGCAAATTCTCGGTATCCTGTTATCATTGTTCTGTGGTATTTTGGTTTCTCGATTGATCACAGATATCAGAATGAAAAGCGGTAAGCACTTCAACTATTTTACTAAATTATCTGAAGGATTATTCCAGAAATTTCATTTCCATTTTATTGAATGGAGAAAGAAAGCGTATATCATTTCGTTGTTTGTGTTGATCATGGGTATCGCCGCATTGTTCAATGGATTCGATTATGGTGTTGAATTTGCTGGAGGAAGAAGCTATACAATTCGCTTGGATAAAAATGCGTCGACAACCGCGGTGAGAGAGCAGTTGAAAGCTAATTTCGATGAGTATCCTATTGTGAAAACAATTGGTAATGCCAATCAAGTAAATATCACCACGTCTTACAAGATTAAAGATGTAGCCTTGACTGTTGAGCAAGAAGTACAAGGTAAATTGTATGATGGTCTTAAGCAAGGTGGTTTCATTAATGCTAACGTTACCGAAGATGAGTTTAAATCAAGCTATATTCAAAGTTCTCAAACGGTATTACCTACGATCTCAGATGATTTAAAGAAAGGCGCTTTATGGGCAACCTTTTGGTCATTGTTGCTGATATCTGTTTATATCTTTATTCGATTCAGAAAATGGCAGTATGCTGTGGGTACTATCGTGGCCTTGTTGCACGACGTTTTGGTAACGATAGCTGTATTCTCTTTCTTGCGACGTGTTGTACCGTTTGCATTGGAAATTGATCAACACTTTATCGCGGCTATTTTGACCGTAATTGGTTTCTCAATGAATGATACAGTAATCGTATTTGACAGGATTAGAGAGTATTTCCGTAAGAAAGTAGGTATGTCTAAAACGGATGTTATCAACTCAGCTATCAACGATACAATGAGTCGTACTATCATGACATCATTGACGGTATTCATCACCCTCTTGATTCTGTTTATCTTCGGTGGTGAAGTCACAAGAGGTTTCGCCTTCGCGATGATGATTGGTGTTGTTACAGGTACTTACTCATCCATCTTCGTAGCGGCACCTATCTTGGTAGATTTAGATAAATCAGATAAGTTGACAAAAGAAGAAGATAAAGAACAACGTATCAAAGAATTGAAAGAAATGGCTTAATGTCATTGGTACTATATTAAAAAGACCCGGTTTTGCCGGGTCTTTTTTTGTAATATACGTTAACTTGTGCCTTTCGAAAACGAACATGTCCCGATTGCAGATTCCCTATTATTTACGATTTCTATTCTTACATTATGTAGGCGGTATGTTTTTTTTCTTCCTTTTTAGAGTGATATTATTTGCGTTTCATTGGCCTGGAATAGCACATATTGCTGAATATCGAACTATGATCGCGACGTCATTCCTAAAAGGTTTTCAGTTCGATACAGTCGTCATGGGATATATACTTGCCTTGCCTGTGTTGTTGCTTGTTGCGCAATTATTTCTGGGCGTTAAGGCGAGTCTATATGCCTTCGTTTCGATGATGATATTCAGTCTAATGAGTCTAGGATTTTTAATCTGCTCTATTGATATTCCATATTTTAATTATACCGCTGCTCGTTTGACGAGTGTCGTCTTCAACTGGACTGTAAACACAGATATGATCTTTTCTATGATAGCGGAAGAAAAATCGTACTGGGGATTTGCCTGCGTATTTGTCTTTCTGATAAGTTCGTATGTATTCATTATGAAATTGGCGTTACGAAGACTGAATTCCGTGCCCGATTTGATAGTAAAAAACCCAAGGAAACTGATCTATTCCATATGTACCTTCTTCTTATTATTTGTTGCACTGAGAGGCCGTGTGGATAGTCCGATTAAGATAAGTCATTCATTTTTTTGTTATTCGCCTTTTTATAATCAGCTTGGGTTAAACCCTGTTTTTAGTTTGATGAAAAGTCTTGCCGAAAGCC
>CAIRSV010000170.1 GCA_903881265.1 uncultured Bacteroidota bacterium | reverse complement strand
GAATTATAAAATTTGTGCGCTTTCAGGCATTCTTGGCCCTAAACGATATGAGGGCGATAAACAAGTGCCTGAAGGATTTTACTTTATTGAAGATTTTAATCCGAAGAGCAACTACCATCTTGCGATGCTGTTGAATTATCCGAATTATTCAGACATGATGATTGGCGATAAAGAACATCCGGGTGGCGATATCTGCATCCATGGAAAATGCATGACTGTCGGCTGTATGCCAATGACGGATGAATTCATAGAGGAAATTTACGCTATTTGCGTTGCCTCAAGAACCAATGGCGAATTAAATATTCCGGTGCAGATTTATCCATTGAGGTTCACCCAAAAAGGCCTTGATTATCTCGGACGAGAATATAAAAACGAAGAAGGTAAACATCGTTTTTGGGTGAATATGAAACGGGCATACGACTATTTTGAAGCAACCCATAAGACACTACCTGTGATGTATGACGATAAAGGAGACTATGCGTTTTAGTTAAACAAACTCAGGTAAAATCACGGATGAAAAATCGTGTAGACCCAGGTGGTTGTGTATTGACAAAAATCCTTCACCATAGTTGACACCGATTTTTTTACCCATCATCCGGCTTCGGTAGGCTATGGTGTTAAGGAATTCTTCTGAGGCAATATAGGTTTGGGGTCCTTCAAATGTATGGCTGTAAAACTGCGATTCATAGGCCTTGATGCTTTGCATTTTTATTTCAAATTCGTCACTAATATCCAAAATAAAATCTGGCTCGATATAAAGATCTTGAATATAATTGAATATTTTTTTTGGACGCCATGCCTCTTGTGGCACCCCATTCAACTCAGTATTAATTTTGATAAGGCCCGATAGAAAACACGCTTCTTTCACAAGCAGTGAAGCACGTCCGTGATCGGGATGTCGGTCGTTTGGCGCGTTGGCGAGCACGATATCAGGTTTGTATGTTCGAATGGCGCGAATCAATGCGAGTTGATGTTCTTCATCATTTTTAAAAAACCCATCGTTGAAACCCAAATTCTCGCGGACATCCAATTGTAAAATCGCTGCGGCTTTCGCTGATTCTTGTTGCCGTATTTCTGCCGTGCCTCTTGAGCCTAATTCACCTTTTGTTAGGTCAACGATGCCAATGGTATAACCTAATTTTTTGTGCTTTGCTAATGTGCCACTGCACGACAGTTCGATATCATCGGGATGGGCGGCAATAGCCAATATATTTATTTTCATTTTCACTTCGAATAAGAGCGTAAAAGTAGCTTAAAAAAACAGGAGGGATAGAATTTGACCATTTTTAATGACATGATACAAGGGGGCTAATAGATAACATAGACATTCTATGAATCGAGCAAATGCCAACAGCACTTACTTTCGTATCTCATAATGACCTCTCGATTCAATTTCCTGAACAATTTGTTCAATAGCGGCATCTTCGCCTTCAGGCTCATACTTGTTTTTTAGGTTATTGTCGAAAAGCAAGGCCATCGCTTGAAAGATTGTGGCATTAAATCCACCTTTCAATTCCTTGACGATCACATAGCAGGGGCGGCCTGTTTGACGAGCAATGAGTTTAACGAGTATCTGTCCTTGCGTAATACTAAGATTCTGCAATTCATCTTTAAACCGTTTGTTCAGTTCGTCTTCTTTCCGTCGTTTGAATTGTTGTTTAGCCACTCGGCTATTCAGACTGCCTAAGATGCTATCTACATCTTTTAATATGAAGGTGGCCGCTACGGCATACGGATAAACAAGATAGACATTATACCGCAGTCTGCTATAGGCTTCCCGTTCTTCGCGCGCTTGTCGCATTTTTTTTGCATACCATCTTGGTGCCTTAGCCGTGACATAAACTTCCCTGAGCCATTTGTGAATGAGTGTGTCATTGCCTACAATTAATGTGCCTACGCGTATTGTATCAAATTTTCCGCGCTGCGCAACTAATTCACGTGATGAGAAAAACAATAATACAAGTAGGGTCCATTTTTTCATTGGCATCTCCGATACAACCCGTATCGTCTACAAATATTGTATTCCTTTTCGTAATAAAGACTTAATGTGGAGTATTATTTCAAATAAATTCCCAGCCGATATCCGTTCGGAAATATTTTCCTTCGAATTGAATTTTTTTCGCATTCAATACGGATGTGTCCAATGCTTGTTGCAACGAATCTCCAACGGATGTGATTGCTACTACCCTGCCTCCATTCGTTACTATGCGACCATCATCGGTTTGCATCGTGCCTGCATGAAAAACTTGACTACCTTCTGCAGCATCGAGTTGAGTTATTTCAATACCTTTTTGATATTCCTCAGGATAGCCTTTGCTCACTAGCATAATTGTAGCTGCAGTTGCCGATGAATGCTGACAAATAATTTCGTTTAGTTTGCCTTGATGTAGTTTATTGAAAATATCCACTAGGTCATTTTCCAAACGCGGTAACACCACTTCTGTTTCTGGATCACCCATCCTACAATTATATTCAATCACAAAAGGCTCGCCATTGACACTGATCAATCCGATAAAGACAAAGCCATTATAGCCGATACCATCACTTTTAATGCCATGAATTGTAGGTAAGATAATTTGATCGGTTACTTTTTTCATGAATGCTTCATCAGCAAAAGGTACAGGTGAAATGGCGCCCATGCCGCCGGTGTTCAAGCCTGTATCGCCTTCTCCAATGCGTTTATAGTCTTTGGCGCTAGGCAATAAGATATAGTCGTTCCCGTCTGTCAGCACAAAGACAGAACATTCGATGCCAGTTAAAAACGCTTCAATCACAACATTACTGCCGGCCTTGCCAAATTTATTATGTTGGATCATTTCGGTGAATTCCGTTAGGGCCTCTTCGGTGGTCTGTGCAATCACCACACCTTTACCTGCTGCTAATCCATCTGCTTTTAATACCACAGGCAACGCATGCTGATGAATGTATTGCAGACCTTCCTCAAAATTATCTGCATTGAACTCTCGATAGCTTGCTGTAGGAATACCGTATTTTATCATAAATTCCTTCGCGAAGGCTTTGCTGCCTTCCAACATAGCGCCTCTTTGCGAAGGGCCAACAACCTGAATATGTTTCAAATGTTCATGCTGTTCAAAAAAATCAACGATGCCATTGACCAAGGGGTCTTCTGGTCCGACCACCACCATAGCAATATGTTTTTCTATGCACAATGTTGCAATCGCGTTGAAGTCATTGACTGATAGTTGCACATTTTCTCCGTGTAGCGCTGTTCCCGGATTGCCAGGTGCGATATAGAGTTTTTGACACAGGTCGCTTTGTGAAATCTTCCATGCAAATGCATGTTCGCGTCCTCCGCTGCCAAGTAGTAAAATGTTCATGTTGAAATTTGAAGAGGGTAAAAGTAGTGTGAAACAAAAAAATATTTCTATATTGGCTCATTAAAATTTAAAAATGGAAAATACACCAATTAAAACAGGCCATCCAAAGGGTCTTTATTTTTTGTTTTTCACAGAAATGTGGGAACGATTTAGTTATTATGGCATGAGGGCGATCTTCATCCTATTCATGACCAAGGTACTGATTATGCAGGATGCCGATGCTTCGCAGATTTACGGAAGCTATACCGGCCTTGTGTACCTCACGCCCTTGTTAGGCGGCTATCTCTGCGATAAGTTTTTGGGTAACAGACGTAGTATTATCATTGGGGGTTTCCTAATGGCACTTGGTCAGTTCTTTATGTTTCTAAGCGCCTCTGCAGGAGCTGACGCAGGCATCACGATGATGTGGGCCGGTTTAACTGCATTGATTATAGGAAATGGATTCTTTAAACCGAATATCTCAACGATGGTCGGTCAATTGTATCCTGAAGGTGATCGTCGCATTGATAGCGCGTTTACCATTTTTTATATGGGTATCAATCTTGGCGCCTTTTTCTCACCACTTGTTTGCGGAAGTTTGGCAGAGAAGGTCGACTTTAAATGGGGTTTCCTTGCAGCTTGTATAGGAATGGTTGTTAGTTTAATTTGTTTCATTATCTATCAGAAAAAATATTTAATCTCTGAACAAGGAAAGGAATTAGGCTTGCCTGTAAAAAAACTCGATATCAAAAGCATATTGCTCATTCTCGGTTCAATCGGCATTGTCTTCTTCATGCTGAATTTCAAACAGATCTTCAAGAATGATGTCGATATTATCAGTTATGTGATCTATGGCGCGATGGTTGTGATGCCACTTGTTATTCTTAGCGACAAAAGTTTGAACGCGATTGAACGTAAGCGCATCATTGTCATTTTTATACTTGCTTTTTTTGTCATTTTCTTCTGGGGTGCCTTCGAACAAGCAGGTGCTTCGCTGACTTTATTTGCAGATAAGCAAACAAACAGATCA
Source organism: uncultured Bacteroidota bacterium (assembly GCA_903881265.1). Lineage (GTDB taxonomy): Bacteria > Bacteroidota > Bacteroidia > Chitinophagales > Chitinophagaceae > OLB11. The sequence goes on along the minus strand of CAIRSV010000170.1, from coordinate 449 downwards.
GTCTTCGGTTGGGAAATGCCGGCTTCTTATTTTCAATCAATCAATCCATTGGCAGTCATCGGCCTCGCACCAGTCTTTACAATCATTTGGGCTTTCTTATATAAAAGAAGACTTGAGCCAACCTCGTCAAGAAAAATGGCCTTCGGTTTAGCATTGGTAGCCTTAGGCTATGTGGTGATTGCAATTGCCGTGAAAGGTATGGGCGCAAGTGATAAGGTAAGTATGTGGTGGCTAGTTGCGTTATATGTAATTCATACAATGGGCGAATTGTGCTTGTCTCCAATTGGGCTCTCTATGGTATCCAAATTGGCACCGTTGCGTCTTTCTTCTTTGATGATGGGGACTTGGTTTTTGGCTAATGCGGCAGCGAATAAATTTGCAGGGACATTAAGCGCGTTGATTCCACCAAGTGGCGATGCCGATCCGTCTAAGCCAGTTGTGTACCCTTC
>CAIRSV010000169.1 GCA_903881265.1 uncultured Bacteroidota bacterium | reverse complement strand
TCAGTCAGCAAATCGATATAGACGTCTTCCGAGCGCAAGAGAAAGGTATTATAGCCTGCCTCGGCAAGCGCTTTTTTGCGGTGTGCCGGCGTTGTCATTTTGAGCAATTCAACCATTTTCATTTTATAAGGTTCTGCCCAACTTCGTTTGATCTGTCTGTTCATGTTGATGATTTTTTTAGTTAATTAATAGGTGCCAATTTTGCAGTAAAGTGTCTGAGTAACGGAGCTTCTTCTATGATTTTCAACCCCCCAATTTCATGGCGTTTGTTATACACTTCAATGATAACTTCTGATACATAATCAATATGACTTTGCGTATACACTCGTCGTGGAATGGCTAACCGAACTAGCTCCATCTGCGCCGGTATCAAGGTGCCGTCTTGTGCATATTTTCCAAACATCAGTGAACCAATTTCAACACTTCGAATCCCTCCGTGTTCATAGAAAGCACCAACCAAAGCCTGCCCAGGATATTGATCGACTGGTATATGCGATAAAAATGCGTTGGCGTCTACATACACAGCATGGCCGCCTGCAGGTTGCATCACTGGCACACCTGCCTCAATCAATTTATTCGTAAGGTATTCGATACTTCGGATGCGATAGTGCAGATAAGGCTCTTCAACCACTTCCTGCAGACCGATGGCAATCGCCTCAAGGTCGCGACCAGCCAAACCACCATAGGTTGGAAAACCTTCGGTGATGACTAACAAATTTCTGCATTGCATAGCAAGCTTTTCATTATGCATTGCTAAAAAACCACCGATATTAGCAAAGGCATCTTTCTTCGCACTCATTGTGCAACCATCCGCATACGAAAATAATTCGTGTGCGATTTCAGCAACGGCTATATCTGCATATCCTTCTTCACGCAACTTTACAAAATATGAATTCTCTGCAAATCGACACGCATCGATGAATAATGGAATCTGATGTTCGGTGCAAATAGCCCGCACATCTTTAATATTTTGCATACTCACCGGCTGTCCCCCACCTGAGTTATTAGTGACGGTGATAATGACCAATGGAATATTTGATGCACCTTTTTCTGCAATACATTTTTTCAGCGCGTCGGTATCCAAATTACCTTTAAACGGCGCAGGCACAGATGGTAGTTTACCCGCAGCACATAATAGATCTATACCTTCTGCACCAGAGAATTCAATATTCGCTCTCGTCGTATCAAACAAGGTATTGCTTAAAAAATACTTGCCTTTGCCTCCTAATATACTGAACAGTATTTTTTCTGCGGCGCGTCCTTGATGGGTAGGAATTACAATAGGCATACCCGTCAACGCTTGGACAACTTTTTCAAAACGAAAAAAGCTGGGACTCCCTGCATAGGATTCATCGCCTTGCATAATACCAGCCCATTGATTCGAACTCATTGCGCTCGTGCCACTATCAGTTAGCAAATCAATCAGCACATCATCTGAGTGTATCAGAAATGGATTGTAAAAAGCATTTTTCAAAATTCGTTTCCGTTCTATTGGCGTATTAAAATAAATAGGCTCAACTGATTTTATTTTGAAGGGTTCTATGATTGTTTTCATGACATAAATGGTGGCTAATTAAGGCATTTGATAACAGTAAAAAGGATGTGCAGCTAAGGAGATATCCCGAAAGGAATATGCCTAGGTCGGCTTCGTACTACTATTTTTCCAGATAAACATGGCGCAAAGGTCAAGATTGAATCACAATTCTTCTATGATAAAAGTCATATTTGTCTTTTTTTAGCAGAGAAAAAATACACCCTCTTCCAAATCAATAGCACATGCCTGCGAATACTCTTTCACAGCTGTGTATTGGTTGACTTCGTTCCTGCGGTTCGGCGTCTATCTATAAAATCTATTCGGGAAGTTGGGTTGATGGCATTACTTTTGTCGACAAATTAATTGGCATGAAAATAGGAATTGTATGTTACCCAACGTTTGGTGGAAGTGGTGTATTGGCAACTGAACTTGGAAAGGCATTGGCTGACAAAGGACATATAATCCACTTTATCAGCTATCAACAACCCGTGAGACTCGATGCTTTTCATCCTAATATCTTTTATCATGAAGTGAGTGTACCCACGTATCCTTTGTTTGATTTTCCACCATATGAATCGGCTCTTTCATCCACATTAGTCGATGTGATTACCAACGAAGGATTAGAACTCTTACATGTGCATTATGCGATTCCCCACGCCTCCTCTGCCTATCTTGCCAATCAGATCTTGCGAAAAAAAGGTAAAAACATCCCTTATATCACCACCTTACACGGAACAGATATTACCCTTGTCGGAAAAGATAAGATGTATGAATCCGTTGTCACCTTTTCGATCAATGAATCAGATGCTATCACGGCTGTTTCTGAAAATCTCAAACAAGAAACATTGAGCTCTTTTGAAATTGAAAAAGAAATTCATGTTATCACCAACTTCGTTGACATCAAACGTTTTTCGCAAAGCAATAAAGATCATTTCAGAAAGATGCTTGCGCCGAACGGGGAAAAAATATTAGCCCACGTTTCAAATTTCAGAAAAGTAAAACGTGTCGAAGATGTGATTTATACGTTTGAAAAAGTACGAAGTGCTATTCCGTGTAAACTGCTTATGATTGGCGACGGACCTGAGCGTCAGACAATGGAGCAGCTTTGTCGCGAACTAGGTACATGCGATGATATCCGTTTCCTTGGAAAACAAGACAAATTGGAAGAGATTCTTTCAATTACCGACTTATTCATGTTGCCAAGTGCGTATGAAAGTTTCGGTTTAGCTGCACTCGAAGCAATGGCTTGCCGAGTCCCTGTTATTTCAAGCAATGCAGGCGGCATTCCTGAAATCAATATACACGGCGTTACCGGTTATCTCACGGATGTAGGCGATATTGAATCGATGGCGAAATACAGTCTTGAACTACTCAGAGATGAAACAAAGCTTGAACAATTCAAAGAAAATGCATTGAATCAAGCGCAGAAATTCCATATCAATCAAATCATACCGCTCTACGAAGCGCTCTATGAAAAGGTTCTAGCAAAAGCATAACAACTATGCACAGGTTATAAACTATTTGCATGTTGAGTAGTAATTAGTTGCGAAACACTCCCTCTTTTGAGTTGAAGCCTCTATATTTGCGCTTTCTTTTTACTAATGATGATACCCAAAGGAAAGTTGATCCCGGTTGGCGGCGCCGAAGATAAAGGCACCGATCTTGAACAAGGCTTTATTCAGCGAAATAATCTTAATTTTTTCGAAGCAGGCATCTTAAGTCGCATCGTCGACGAAACCCGGTATCATCAGGACAGCAAAATTGAAGTCATCACCACCGCATCAACCATCCCGATTGAAGTAGGGGAAAATTACCTAGAGGCATTCGCCAAACTTTCTTGCACGAATGTGAATGTGATGAATATCCGCAACCGTGAAGATACCCTCAAGCCCGACTATATCGAACGAATCAAAGAGGCCGATGCAGTAATGTTTACTGGAGGCAATCAGATGCGTTTGACCGCTACATTTGGTGGAACTGAAATTTATAAAATACTTCAGGATCGTTATAAATACGAAGACGGTTTTCTGATTGCTGGTACGAGTGCAGGTGCAATGGCTATGAGCAATACAATGATTTATGAAGGAAATGCTGCCAATGCCCATCTTAAAGGTGCTGTAAAAGTAACAACAGGACTTGCCTTTATGGGTGATGTGATTTTCGATTCACACTTCGACAAACGTGGCCGCTTTGGCCGTTTGGCACAAGCAGTGGCTACGAATCCATCGTGCATCGGTATCGGACTTGGCGAAGATACAGGCTTGCTTATTACAGAAGGTAATAATATGGAAGCCATCGGCTCGGGTATGATTATCATTATCGATGGACATACGATTGGCTATAATAATATCGCCGACATCGCCGACAATAACCCCATTTCGGTTGAAAACCTGACGGTTCATTTTTTGGCAAAAGGAAACAAATACACGCTCGACACAAGAAAATACATAGGCATAGAAAATGAAGAATATGCAAAAACAGAAGTAGAATAATGACTATCTATCTAATCCCTTTTATCTCTGCTTTTATCGGTTGGTTTACCAACTGGATCGCTATTAAGATGCTCTTTCATCCGAAAGAAGAAAAAAATATTCTTGGCATTAAAATACAAGGAATTTTTCCAAAAAGACAACAACAATTTGCCGAAAAGCTAGGATTACTTGTTTCGAAGGAACTGATCTCCTTCAGTGATATCGCCAATAAAATCAATAACCCAGAAACGATTGCTAAGGCGATGCCGTTTATTGAAGAGCATATCGATCAGTTTATCAAAGTGAAACTCAAAGAAGAAATACCATTGCTTTCAATGTTCATCAACGACAATACGATGGGCAGTATCAAAAAAGGAATGGTTAGTGAAATCGAATCATTGTTTCCAACATTAATCACTAAGATGACGTCGGGTCTGCAACAAGATCTTGATATTGAAAAAATAGTGGTCGATAAAGTAAAAGGTTTTAGTAGCGACAAATTGGAAGAAATATTGAACGCCATCATGAGCAAGGAATTCCGCTTCGTAGAAATTATCGGCGCCTTCCTTGGTTTTATCATCGGATTGATTCAAGTACTTTTAACCATGTAAGATGTGCGATTAGAGAAATGAGATTAGAGAAATACACTCCAATCACTCATGCCTCATCCCTAAATTTTGAACCCTAATAAAGAGACTATGCTAGCAGAACGACTTTCAAAAATAGATGAACCTCAAACGATACGCATGTCAAAGCTCAGCAGAGAGTTGAGGTCACAAGGACAAGATATCATCGACTTGAGTTTGGGTGAACCCGATTTTAAAACACCTCAGCATATCATAGAAGCGGCCAAGCAAGCCATGGATGACGGCTTTACCAAGTACCCACCGGTGGCAGGTTTCCCTGAATTGCGTCAAGCGATTGCCGAAAAATTCAAACGCGAAAACGCACTCCACTATGCCCCTGATCAGGTAATGGTATGCACCGGTGCCAAACAATGTATTGCCAATGCGGTATTGAGTGTGGTCAATGAACATGATGAAGTGATTATTCCTTCGCCATTTTGGGTTACCTATGCCGATATTGTAAAACTAGCCGATGGGAACGTGATACAAGTACATGGTAGCTTTGAAAACGATTTCAAAATTACACCAGCTCAACTTGAAGCTGCTATCACACCCGCAACAAAATGCTTCATCTTCTCTTCGCCATGCAACCCCACAGGCTCCATTTATTCGAAAGAAGAACTCGCTGATTTAGCCACAGTGTTTGCCAAACATCCTTCGATCTATATCATCTCAGATGAAATTTATGAGCATATCAACTTCATTGGAACGCATGAAAGCATTGCGCAGTTTCCAGCGTTGAAAGACCGCGTGATTGTCATCAACGGCTTGTCGAAAGGATATGCCATGACGGGTTGGCGACTAGGCTTTATGGCCGGTCCGAAAGACGTCATACAAGCAGCCGAAAAAATTCAAAGTCAGTTTACTTCAGGCCCCAACTCGATCACACAAAAAGCAGCTGTGGTAGCGCTCAACGGCACCTTACAACCCACGCTCGACATGCAAGCCGCCTTTAAAGAACGCCGCGATTACCTAGTGGCTGCCTTACGCGAAATCAACGGCTTGAAAGTAAATAATCCACCGGGTGCCTTTTATGTATTTCCGGATGTGAGTTCGTTTTTTGGCAAAAAGGATATTCGTAATGCCGAAGACTTATGCATGTATCTCTTGCATACTGCGCAAGTGAGTTGCGTTACCGGTGATGCCTTCGGCGACTCTCATTGCATACGTATTTCATACGCGACTTCTATTGATAAAATTAAGGAAGCTGTACGCAGAATCAAAAAGGCACTAGAAGAATTGGGGTAATCTATAAGCTAGACGTAGGTGCTTTGATCAAGTATGCATACATTTTATGTTGGCTTGCAGAACATACGGATCTTTCTATACGTTGATATCAAAACAGCAATACTCAAACTAGATTTCACAACAATGCTTTTTTTATATAATACCAACAAAACATTTAGTGATTCTTAGAATTATAGAATACATGCATCAAGATAAAATGAGGGAAACTGATACAAGCGATAAACATAAAAAAAATGGCCCATAGACCATTTATATGTTGTATTTCAGTGGAGTAAAAAGCAATCAAAAGAAAGATAAACAACGCACCTATTGTATAAAAAGACGATTTTTTATACAGCTGCATTGAATTCAAATTGAGTCTAATTTTCAGATGCTCCCAAGCGTTAGCACTGTGCTGAAAAATAAAATATATACCAAAGGCCATGATTAATGGAACTTTGATACCAAGCATTAAAAGAAACATCAATCCGAGATAGGACCACTTTTTGGATAAGACGCTTTGCATTAGAATGTAAGCAAACGAAAGTATTGCACCGCAAAAGAATATGGAAGTCCATTTCTTATCTAAATAATTCATAGGGGAGCCTATACAATTGGTCATGACATTGATGGATTCTTGCGGATGGCTTAAAATAATGACAAGAAGAATACATAAGCCCATCAAAAAAGCCTTGATATGCGAATAGAATGAATCTACTTTCATATTTGTTTCAACCAATTCGGATTCTCCAAAATGAAAGGATGAGTAGATTATAAAAATAAGGAGTGATAAGGTTGGAAAATATTGCCAAAATATATAATACGAACCAATGATTAAAAGATACTTTAATATAAAACTCACTAGAGAAGATTGTGTATTTTTCGCAAGTAAGTGATCCAACGCACCATGTGGAATACCGATATATAGAAGCCCCAACATCAGCACCATATAATTGAAATAAGTAGCCATTTGATCACTCCAAGAAGAGAGTAACAAATAAGTTAATACAATACAAGGAGCGCATATATAGCGCAGTAGATTATGATTTTTTAGAAGCAAATAGAACGCCTTCAACATTGACATAGAAGTCAATGATTCGAATATTTTTGTTTCTTGCCCCCCAATTATATTGTTGTGCAGGTATCGCCTAAGGGCCTGTTTCAATCGTGACCCAATCGAGTTGTTGAATATATGGCGGGGTTGTAATGTCCTAAAAAATAAAACCAACACCATTATTCTCGTGTAAAATATAGATCCCATGGGAGAGTCAATTGGTACTTTATTTAACTTTTTCCATGTCCATCGACTAACAAGCCGCGAACATAACTGTGTTTTGATTGAAGCAACTTCGTTGATAGAGATGCATTGTTTGGTTTTTGCTCTAGTATAAAAAATTTCATTACCTGAGCGGACTGAGTTCTGACGTGCAGACGATTCAATTTGTTGAGGCACATCATTCGGCGTAATACACGTACCAGAATGTATAAGAATACATTTATCAATCCGACACAATTCACAGAATAGTTGAATGTTATCTGAATTAAAATTCATTGGCTGAACCAATAATCTAGTAGAAGTTAAAGGAATCAACTTCTTAAAGAATATAACGTCATATTTATCTAGATTCAATTTCATGATATCCAGCTATTTACTTTTACGCATATGATTCACTTTTACATTAAAAACCAACAAAGGGATGCCCAAATGGATTCTTTGAAGGTCATTAGGAGAATTGATTAAAAAAGAACTGAATATATCTTGGCATTGATATTAATACTATTGTCTTAGCCCATTTAGAAATTATGTTATAGAAATAGGCTTATTTTTTACGGAATGGTCTTTTTATAACCTTGTCACTTTCTGATTGCTTCTACTTCTGTTGTTCGCGCGTACAAAGTCTTTTAAAAATAATTTAAAATTCAATTAGGCAATACGACTATGTATGTAGTATGAATAGACTAGAACGAATTACAAAATGTTGATTCCGTGTAAATTTCTCTAGTACAAAAGGCCACAACAAAAAATATGTAGTTAAAAAATAGAGGTACATCCAATACGAATGCACCTCTATTTATAAGACCAAAATAATCAGTTTTAATCTTCTGAGCCTCTACTTAAAGCATAAATGACTAAACCAAAACCGATCTTATTAATCGCATCGGCAATATTGTAAACGATGTCCATGGCGTGAGCTGCAGCAGCCGGATCTGAAACCAATTGCAAACCAAACAAACCACCCGGTGTTCCCAAAATATAACCTAAAGGATAGATCGCCCATCCTACCAACACGAACCAACCAAGAATTCGTGTTGCTTTTGCAACTTGAGTACCAGCAGTTTGGGCAAGTTTAGCTACCTCTCCAAACCAAACTAAATATACAATGTAGAAATATGCTACTCCAGAAAGAACGCCCCATAATACACTACCGTCTCTGTTGAGCACTTCACCTACATAACCTGTCAACAACATAACAAGAGATGCGGCAATTAGTCTCCACAACAAACCAATTTTAGCTCCTGCCTTCTTTGTGATAAGATAGAATTCAACACACATTAATGGAACAGTAAGAATCCAATCTACATATCTGAAGAATGTAGGCGAGTCGCCAGTCTCGAGGTTGTATCCTCGCATGTAATAGTAATGCACAGCCGCAATGAAGGTAATGATACCTGATACCAAGACTGATGTTCTCCATTTTTTATCCGTGTTACCCACCTCAAAAAAGAAGAAAACTGATGCGGCCATCATGGCCATCGTTCCAATAAAG
>CAIRSV010000168.1 GCA_903881265.1 uncultured Bacteroidota bacterium | reverse complement strand
TTTCTCAGGTGTACAAAGAACCAACACTCGCTTGGTTTTACCTGTACCGTGAGGTAATGTTACTGTTCCTCTGATAGCCTGATCAGCTTTCTTAGGATCAACGCCCAAACGGATATGTAAATCCACTGAACTGTCGAATTTGGTGCAATTGATATCTTTCATCAACTTAGAAGCTTCTTCTAAGGTATATACTTTGGCGGCATCCACTTTGGAATCCGCTACTTTTCTTTTTTTACTTAGTCCCATGTTGTTTTCTTTTTTTTAACTGACGTAAATTAATTAGCCCAAGGCGCATTGCCTTCAACTGTTAAACCAATACTGCGAGCAGTACCTGCCACCATACGCATAGCGCTTTCAACTGTAAAACAGTTAAGGTCAGGCATTTTGTCTTTCGCAATTTCTTCTACCTGCTCCCAAGTTACTTTACCTACTTTAGAACGATTAGGCTCTTTAGAACCTTTTTGTACTTTAGCAAGTTCCATTAACTGAACTGCAGCCGGAGGAGTTTTGATTACGAATTCAAAACTTTTGTCAGCGAAAACTGTGATTAATACCGGTAATACTTTACCTGGTTTGTCCTGCGTGCGCGCATTGAATTGCTTGCAGAATTCCATGATGTTAACACCTTTGGAACCTAATGCAGGACCGATTGGAGGAGCGGGATTAGCTTGACCGCCTTTGCATTGTAGCTTTACGAAGCCACTGATTTCTTTAGCCATGTTTAAATTTTTATTGGTTCAAACGTTATCCCGTAAGCGTACGGGGCAACTTCCAAGTTCATTCTTTCTAATGATAAGAACTAATAGGGCCGCAAAAGTAGTTTTATTTTTTGAATAACAAGGAAAAGTGCTTACTTTTTTTAGATTTAATGACCACCCCCTTAAAAATTATACCTTGGGTTTCTCTTTTTCTAGCATGTGAACCACTATCTTCACTTTTGAACAACGCAAATGTACAATGAAACACGCATTACTTTTATTCTCTTTCTTGACAACGAGTCTTTTCAGTTGGGCTCAGTTAACTATTAACCCAAACAAGACGGCAAGCTACTTAGCGAATAAACTTGTAGCCACTTCAGGTACCTTAGGTGTAGCTGTCACAAACGCAGTTCTTACATGCGATAGCAATGCAAATGGCGAATTCAGCGGCATCTCAAATCTTGGCATTGCGGACGGCATAGCACTTGGAACAGGCGATGTGGCAAGTAATTCAGCCTTGAATAGCTATGGCTTAGATGGATATCCTAGTGATTTTGCATCGAGCACGAATAATGCGCCGGGCGATGTTCAATTAAATGCGATTGTAATGGCAAATACGTTCGACGCTTGTGTCTTAGAATTTGATATGCAGCCTGTTGGTTCGTTTATAGAATTTGAATATGTATTCGGCTCAGAAGAATACCCAGAATTTAATTGCTCCGTTTTTAACGACGTTTTTGGTTTTTTAATTTCTGGCCCTGGATTTTCAGCACCCACTAATATTGCCCTCATACCTTCTACAACCACTGCTGTTTCTATCAATTCAATAAATGACGGTTCCGTGTTAACTTGTTCGCCAAATACCGCCTTGTACGTCAATAATACAGATACTATTTGTACGATGGATGGATTTACGGTTCCCCTAATTGCGCATGCCGCGGTTACTTCAGGAGCTACCTATCATTTAAAATTAGCGATAGCCGATGTGATGGATGGTGTATTGAATAGCTATGTGATTCTTAAAGCCAATAGCTTAAAAAGTGGCGGAACGAATCCAACTGGCATAAATGCCTTTTCAACAACATCTGGGATAGAGGCCTACCCTACTGTGATAAAGAATGAATGCACAATCAACAACCTTGGTAAATCGAATTGGGTCTTAGAGCTAGATGATATGAATGGACGAATCATTGGTAATTACAGCATTTCTGCCAATCAGGATAGTTTTCATCTAGATGCAACGAATCTTTCAACAGGCATTTATATTTTGAAAGCGCAACGAGAGTCAGATAAGCTTCGATTTGTACAGCGACTTATTAAAGAGTAGTATAACAAAAAAGAGAATCCATCACCGGATTCTCTTTTTTTAAATAAAATTTTTCGTTAGACGAGTGTCGTTATTTTGCGATGCTGATCATTTTCGTTAATTTATGTTGGCCGTCGGAAACCGCGATAAGATAGTCGCCGGCATACAATGTTTTTGTATCAAAATAAGCAATCGTACTTCCTTGATATAGGGTTGTTTTATTGATCAGTCTACCCGACATATCATAAAGCGAAACAGACAGGTTGTCGTTCAACATATTATTAAGCTGTATAGCAATCATATCATTCGCCGGATTAGGATAAACAGACACATCGATGCTTTTGAAGGTGGTGTTTGAAATCGCAGACGGAATAGAATTGTAAATCGTGACAGGTTCCGCAATTGCCGTCACCTTAGTGACATTTCTAATACCATAGAAAGTTGGTCCGACAACATATGGATAAGCAGAATTATGATTTGAATCTACGGTACAGAAATACGCATAGGTTCCTAATGGATATTCTGGCGTAATACAAAAACGTCCATTATGTGCATCAAGATAATCTGATTGAGAAGCTGTCGGTGCTATAAACTCATAATCCTCTCTGAAATAACCCAACGGATAAGTGGCACTTACAACAGGGCCTGCGGTGACAGTCGCTCCACTCGCATTGGTGGTGCGCGTGGTAATGCTTCGATATCTAAAACTTGATTTCATACGCACGATACCGCCAGTTCCATCGGTGTTCTTATAGGCATAAGCGCCATAGATTGGGAATCCATCATACGCAAATCCAATCAAGGGTGAATGTTGGTTTGGATTAATGATATACAAACCATCAGCATCATATAAATTACAGACTGTTGAAATAACATTCAGATCAAGTTTAAATGCGCTTGGGTTTTGATGATGATGATAATTACCCATTGCAGGATGTCCTTTTGCACAATCGAATCCGATTCGTTCAGCAACAACCGCATCCCTATTCCAAACCTGATCACCCATTCCACCTAATGGACCACCGGCTAATGCGTTTGCTGAATTCTTCCATGATACACCATCACGATAGTCAAACAGCGCAACACCGTTTACAAATAATCCGATATTACCGCCTGTTGTATTGGTTGGCGTTCCTGTATTTTGAGCAGGCGTTAGTGGTAATTTAAAAATAGCATTTTGATTCGTCGTGATGGAAGGATTGCCATCAAGAAATGGACCTGTAATATAAGAGGGAACACCTTTGGTGCGTATATAAACAGAATTGGCCGAATAGGCTACTGTCTGAACATTCACAGAATCGGCATCATTGATAGGTGTTGAATTGCCATTGACATAGTGACGACCTTTAGTACCTGTTGTGTTTTGCAGCCACGCACTAATGACTGGATTTGTTTGAGCCGAGACCGAAATGCCTAGCGAAATAATGCTGAGAAAAAGGAACGTTGCTTTCATTTTTATTTTTAGTTTATAGATTTAGACGATTAGTTATTTTGATTCCTTCGACAATGACAATAAAATTTCTTTTGGAAATGAATAGTCAGGGTTGAATAAAAAGTGTTTATCAGTTAGGGTAAGTAAAAAGGCGATCAAATCAACCTTCTCGTTTGATGTTAATACAATCGGCGTTTGTAATTGCGCTGAAAGTGTTTTGCCTTGCTGAATGATTGTGGTATAATGTGTCAATACGTCTGACAGGCGCTTGAATCTTCCGTCGTGCATATAAGGGTATGAAAATTCAATATTTCGTAAGGTAGGCACCTTGAATTTCAAGGAGTCTGCTGGATATTGGGTCACCTTCATTCTGCCAACATCCTTTAAAATAGGATCAGGCAGCAATCCATTATTTTCAAATTGATGGTTGGTGAACAATGGCTCTGTGTGACAAGAGGAACAATGTTGTTTAAAAATAGCATACCCATTTTCCTCTTGAAAAGTAAAGCGTACTTGATGTCTTATCATACTATCATATTTAGAATCAGCACTAATCAAACTCAACATAAATTGAGAAATTGCATTCAAGGTTTTTTCAGTGCTTATGCTGCTATCACCATACGCCTTATAAAACAAGGCAGGATACAATACACTATGCTTGAGTTTGAATGTCACGTGTTGCATTGTTTCATCCATTTCTAATGGATTAGATATTGGCGACAATGACTGCATATCCAAATGCTCGATAGACCCGTCCCACATAAAGTTACGCTGCCAAGCAAGATTAAATAATACCGGTGCATTTCTACTTCCGATGTTATTCTCTATACCATGACTCAATGCATGATCGACATGAGCAAATGCTGTATACTGCGAATGGCAGCTCGAGCAAGAAATAGTGCTATCACGAGAAAGAATTGGGTCATAAAACAACACTCGACCTAATTGCACTTTGTTGGCGGTTAATGAATTCTTGTTGAATGAATTAGCTGGCTTAGGCCAATGCTTCGGAACACGAAACAATGCATCGTTTGTAGTTGAAAACGCTGTGATAAGAATAAATAAGATGCAAAATAAAACGAAGGTTTTCTTCATGCGATTTAATTCGAAGACAATGTGATGATAGTTTAAACGAACAATTTATTTCGTATAAGAAGCACAATAATTTACCCAACATAGTGTACGATAACTATGGATATCACCTTCTATCATTTGGCCGCTTAGGCGCAAATATCGCCGCTATTTCATTGCTTAGTTGATTAAATAAATTGAGTTGCTCTCCTTGACATAGCTGTTTAATCTGTTCAAAGTGTGTATAATGAATCTCTTCAATCTTCATCTGAATCTTGCCAATGTCAGTGATGATTGAATCTCTGAATACTGTGTTGGTTTCTTTAGAGAGACTGCTATACAACTCATTCTTACGTTGCATAATAGCTTCATGAGATTGTCTTGTCGCAGCTCTATGCATTTCGATAAGGCTGTCATATTGCTGAATCTGATGCTCAGTAAAATGTAGTCGTTCAATGAGAATATTTTTTGGTTCTTGACAAGGAGGTCTTTCAGGGTGTCTTGTCAGAATAAAAGCAATCAACATAACATTGGATACAAGTAAACCAATCGAAATGATACGTAAGAGTTTTAGTTTATTCATTCGTATAAAGAGTTAGTAGGTAGTAAGTTCATTGCTGCTGCAATCGTTGCATGCTGCATGGATGTCGTTGAATTTGTGTATTTGATCATGACCGCTATATTCAACAGCAACATCATGCATAACGAAATCACCAAAGACCAAGAAAGTCCTTTTGAGAAACTTGCCTGTTGGATATTCTCAATTTTTTGTTTGATTCGCGTCAAAAGAAAAGGTGGCGCATCCACTTTTTTAATTTGTTCAAGAAGATCAATAGGATTAGTCATATTGTATACTTTTTATGTGGCATTGATTAGACGACAAACACATTCTTTTCATTCGTTTAGATTCATTTTTTTCAAGACGCCTGTTTTGGCACGCTGCACTAACGATTCAACCGCTTTCGGACTGATATTCATAATGGCGGCTATTTCCACTTGTGATTTTCGTTCAATCTTGCTCAAGATCAACGCCGTTTTTTGTTTATCGGGCAA
>CAIRSV010000167.1 GCA_903881265.1 uncultured Bacteroidota bacterium | reverse complement strand
TCATCATGATGATGCTCTTCGATGGCTTGACCAATGAATACTGCGGTTAAATTTGTAAAGATAAAAGCCTGAATAGCTGCTACCAATAACTCTAGGAAAAACATAAAGACCGTGAAGCCGACAGATACGGGTACAAAAATGATACCTGCGATTTTGCTAAGGCCTGAAAAGATGAAAATTAAGAGTACGATACTGATGATGATCGTATGTCCTGCAAAAATATTAGCGAAAAGACGTATTGCCAAGGCAGCAGGCTTGATAACTAGGTTACTCAAGATCTCAATAGGTACCAAAATCACTTTTACCCATCCTGGTACGCCCGGTGGGTTGAAAATATGACCCCAGAAATATTTATTGGAGTTGAATAACATCACAACAAAGAACACAAGCGCCAATAATAAGGTAACAGCTATGTTTCCTGTCAGGTTGAAGCCAAAAGGCAATAATCCCAATAGATTGTTGGTCCAAATGAAAAAGAACAACGTCAACAACAACGGCATAAAACGCGCGTATTGCTTACCCAGAAAAGGCTTGGCTACTGTTTCTTGTATAAATCCGATGATAGGTTCGATCGCATTTTGCATGCCTGTAGGCGCTACGTGAATACCGTTTTTCTTGTACTTTTTAGCAACACCCGTCATTACAAACCAAAGAATAAAAATTGAGATGAACATACACAATACATTCTTCGTGATACTGATATCATAAAAAGATGTTTCATCTTGTGCGCGAATTTTTTGCTTGCCATTTTCAACATAAAGTTCATATCCATTATATGGTTCATGGCCATGGTGAAAATTATTTGATAAAAAGACCGTGAATCCGTGTGTCGTATTAAATAAGATAACAGGCAATGGAACAGACACCTGTATGGCCTCGTGACCTTCACCGATATTGAAAAGATGCCAATCGTACGAGTCGCTGATATGCCCGAAGATCTCTCCTTTGATGTCTAATTTGCCTTCTTCCTTTGTTTCTGTGGTGTGTCCAGAAGGCATCGCCTCGGCAACAGGCTCTTGAGCCGATGCAAATTGGTTGCCCATTACCAAGAGTAATGTGGCTAAGAGTACTGATTTTATTGACATATGAAGACGTGCTATCATGCTGTTTCTTGAATTCGGGTGCGAAGGTAATAGTTTCAGATGATAGAAAAAAGAATGAAAAGAATATCTTTGCAAAAAAATGTTATTTACGCTCCTTCGGGATTCTGTCAATTGATACCACGAGCGCTATGAATATATGAAAAAAATACTATCTATCGTTGGAGCCCGCCCTCAGTTTATTAAACATGCGCCTATGCAACTCGAATTGCAAAAGCAGTTTTCGGCATTGACTATACATACCGGCCAACATTATGACGAGAATATGAGTGCTGTATTCTTTAACGAACTCAATATGCCCGCCCCCGATTACTTATTTGATATGGGAGGAAGTAAACCGCAAGGTGAACAAACAGGTATGATGATGAAGGAAATTGAAGCCGTTTGCAACAAGGAACTCCCTGATGCCTTGCTCGTATACGGCGATACAAACTCTACATTAGCAGGCGCATTGGTGGCGGCTAAGATGCATATTCCACAAATACATATCGAAGCAGGCCTGCGCAGTTTCAATCGCAATATGCCTGAAGAAATAAATCGTATCGTGGCAGATGAATTTGCCTACCTGCTTTTTTGCCCTACCGACCAGTCTATTGAAAACCTCCAAAAAGAGGGAATCACGCATCAACGTATCTTTAGGTGTGGTGATGTAATGTGTGATATGGTTAAACTGATGGAACCAAAAACTAAAAGGCCTGCCGAGTACCCTTATTATTTCGTAACAATCCATCGTCCGTATAATACCGACGAGAATAATCGACTCATTGATATTCTCCAATCGTTGAATACGCTGGATAAAAAAGTCATTTTTTCGATTCATCCACGCACGGTAGCTCGTCTGTCGCAATACGGTATTGATCTTAATGCGTTCAGTAATATTTCATTTGTTCCGCCTACGGGCTATGTCGAAAGTATTTCCTATCAAAAATTTAGCGAGTGCGTTATCACAGATAGTGGAGGCATTCAAAAGGAGGCGTATATTCTCGGCAAAAAATGTATCACGTTACGAAGTGAGACCGAATGGACAGAAACCTTACAAAACGGTTGGAATACGCTGGTGTTTGACGATTTGACACAGATAAAAACGGCTATTCATCAGCATCCGGGCGATTATCTCGGTCCTATTTATGGTGATGGAATGGCCGCTGCAGAAATCACGGACATTATTAAAAAACATATTTAAAACCACAGTGGCCGTATTACCTTTGGCCATTCTAATCAGCAGAGTATATCTATGTGTGGCATAGCCGGGATCATTTCAAAAGATAGTGCGCAAATTACGATTCAGTCGCTAAAGAGGATGACCGATTCAATCAGTCATCGTGGTCCTGACGGAGAAGGCCATTGGATTGCTGCTAATGGACAGGTAGGTTTAGGCCACAGACGGCTGTCGATTATAGACCTAAGTCATGAAGCCGATCAGCCCATGCATTACCTAGGACGATATTCAATTGTGTTCAATGGCGAAATCTACAATTATATCGAACTGCGTGAAATATTATTGAAACAAGGGTACAGTTTTAAGACACAAAGCGACACAGAGGTACTTATGGCCTTGTATGATCGTCATAAGGAAGACTGTCTGAAATACCTCGATGGCATGTTTTCGTTTGTGCTTTATGACGCGCAAGAAAATAGCATCTTTTGCGCACGTGATCGCTTCGGCGAAAAACCTTTTTTCTATAGTTATGAAAAAGGGAAACACTTTTTATTCGGTAGCGAAATGAAATGCCTGTGGGCAGCGGGTCTCCCAAAAGAAGTGAATAATAAAATGCTGTTCAATTATTTATCGTACGGCTTTCTCGATAATCCAACCGACCTGAGTGAGACATTCTATACAAATTGCACCCGACTTCAGCATGCTCATTTCCTACAATTGAAATTAGATACGTTTGAAATCAATATTGAGAAATATTATGATATTGATTGGAAACAACGCAACGCATCAATGAGCGAAAAAGAAGCCAACGAAACATTCTCGGAACTTTTTTATACCTCTGTAAAGCGAAGGCTTCGAAGCGATGTGCCTGTTGGAAGTAGCCTCAGCGGCGGACTCGATAGCAGCCTAGTGGTATGTGTCATTGATGAATTAATCAAAGGCACAAATCAGCAACAGAAAACATTCAGTGCCGTCTTTCCTGGCTTCAAGAAAGATGAGCGACAGTATATGGATTATGTACTCTCGAAAATTAATGCAGAAGCACATTTCGTGACGCCTTCTGACGATGAGATGATTAGGGATATTGACACACTCGCCTATCATCAGGAAGAACCTTTTGGAAGTGCTAGTATATATGTGCAATACAGGGTGATGCAGATGGCTAAAGAAAATAATGTGACCGTTTTATTAGATGGACAAGGAGCGGATGAGATATTGGCAGGATACCACTCGTACTACCCACATTATTTTAACGAATTGAAACGGCAGCATTCGGCCTTCTATAAAAAAGAGATGCAAGCGTATCATGATATGCATGGCAGAAGTGATATCAATCCGTCGGTGATTAGTGGATGGAAAAACAGAATAAAAAATAATATCCCCATCGATACAGCATTTCTTAGAAAGACATTTGAAAAGTATCAACACATTACATCGCCTTTCTTGAACGACGACTTTTTTAATGCGTATTTCAAACAAAGTTTTTCAACTACCTATCATTTTGAATCATTAAACGAAAGTCTCTATCACAGCACATATTGCAAAGGGCTGCAGGAACTTCTTCGCTATGCCGACCGCAACAGTATGGCGCATAGCCGCGAAGTACGTCTGCCGTTTCTTTCGCATGAGTTGGTTGATTTTCTATTCACGCTTCCGTCTAATTTTAAAATAAAAGAAGGCTGGACAAAATGGATCATGCGTAGCACGTTTGACCATTTATTGCCTACGGAAATTGCCTGGCGAAAAGATAAAATTGGGTATGAACCGCCACAGAAAAGTTGGATGGAAAATAAAAATATCAATGAGAAGATTATCGGTAGCAAGCATCAATTAATTTCGGCAGGCATCATTTCGAGTAAGATGTCGAGACGGAATGAAATTGCGCAAGGCGACGATAAGAATTGGAAATTACTGATGACGGAAAATCTATTCAATAAAAGTATGCCCCCAACCAATGGCTAAAAAAGAAAAGGTACTTATCTTATCCTATTATTTTCCGCCCTGCAATCTGACGCCGTCTGAACGCATATTTTCTTGGGCTCGGTATTTAAAAAAAGGGGATTACTATCCAATCATCATCACCCGCAACTGGGACTTACCCGTTACGAATTCCACAACCGCCGCTTTTCAATCATCTGGAGATAAGGTGCGTATCGAAAAACACGACGATTACGAAGTGCATTACCTGCCTTATACAAGTAGCTTGAAAGACAAGGCCTTTATTAAACTAGACGGCACAAAATATTATTTCCTGTATCTTATTCTTGCGTTTAGTTCTAATCTCACGAATCTGATCGTTGTCAAACGTTCGGCCTTTTCATCGTTTTATTATTACACGCGTTCGCTACTTAAACAAGAACAGGATATCGACAAGATGGTCGTTTCGGCATCCCCGTATGAACTTTTTGGAATTGCCTTTCATTTGTACAAGTTTAAACCGCTCAAATGGATTGCCGATTACAGAGACGACTGGAGCACTAGTGAAGTCTATCATTCATCGGCGTTTAAAAAACTGTTGAATGTATTCAATGGGTATTATGAAAAAAGATGGCTTTCAACTTGTACGAGTTTTATTTCTGTATCCGGACATTATGTAGAAAAAATAAGTCGTTTTATTGGCAAACCCGGGGAGGTACTTACCAATGGTTATATGCCCGAAAATTATGTCGCTACACCAGAACCATTCGACCTATTTACTATCACATATGTCGGATCAATCTATCCAACACAGCCCATTGAATTATTTCTTGATGGCATTACCTCATTTATTGATTCGAAAAAGGAATGTCAAATACAAGTTTATTTTGTTGGAATAAAAAATGAACACGGTATCATGCAAAGGATAGCACAATCCATCAAAGGCTATGAGGGATATTTCAAGTTTACCGAACGGGTAGAGAAACAAGAAGCCATTCGGATACAAGGTCAATCGCATCTGCTATTGATTTGTTCGCACAATAACTTAAAAGGGATTCCTGGCAGCAAACTGTATGAATATATTGCGCTGCGAAAGAATGTTATCGTGTATCCATCTGATGGCGATATCGTTGAAAATACATTGCGCGAAACCGGTCAAGGAATTATTTGTCACAATATGAAAGAATTCAACGAACATCTTGACGTCTTATATACTAGGTATAAACAAGGCACTTCGAATATGGATCATTTCAATGAAAGAGCTATCAGAAAATATTCGAGAGAAGGGCAAGCTGACTTGCTCATACAATATCTAGACGCGTGTTCGAACAACAATAATAAGGGTTAATCTGATGTGTCAAATTTAAGTAAGCTTGCATAGGAGCCTGCCATAAGATTGATGTCAAAACCGCCTTTTATTTCATGGATGTGTTGCTGTTGTTTTTTTGCTAACACCTGATCGTCAAACATCACACAAAGTGATTGACAAAGTAAGGCGGCATTGTTCACAGGATATAAAATGCCATAGGTTCCAATTTCTATTTCGGCACTCAATTTTTTTTGTATCTCCAATGGTTGCGTCAGTAATTCGCGAGGGCCACTGATACAATCGGTACTAATGACGTTCAAACCGCAAGCAAAAGCCTCCATGATAACAGTTGGCAGCCCTTCAAAATCAGAACTTAATACAAAGCAATCTGCTTGATACATATACGCATATTGATTCTCGACATTCTCAGGTGCGATCACATGCGAGCGTAACAAGTTGTCTTCGCTGATTCGTGCTAGAATTTTGTCGCGCATATAGCCTCTTCCTATGAGGATAAGAGTTGCTTTTCGTGATGTTGCTAAAAATTGACTGAATCCATCCAATAAGAGCAGATGATTTTTTCCTTCATAAAATGAACCGACATGGATGAATGTATACACATCGTTGTCGATGTCGGTATTTCCTTCTTGGTGTTTTTCGATTTTGTCTAAGTCGATACCATTATAGATGGTTGTGATTTTTTGGCTGTCAACGCCGAATAGATTCTTCATCTCTGCCGCAATATATTTAGAGCAACAGACGACTGAATCGGCTTTTCGATAAAATAATTTGACGAGCGTTCTGCCGACAGTGCCAGCCAGCGTCCCTTTCTTGTACCACTGACTTAAGGCTGTGTTGACAGTCACTATGTGATTAAAACGGTTTGTAAAAAATGTAAGGAAACAACTGGCATAGTTGCCTCGTTCGAGAAACGAAATGATATTGGTAATCTGATGAGCCTTTAGATAACGAAATAGTTTAAACGAAATAAAAGGGATTAATAACAAACGAAGAATAGATGGTGTTTTGAAGGTAAGCAGGGTATGTATCGTGCAACGCGGATCAATATCCTGCTTTAATAAATTATCAAACACACAGATATGCACTTCGTGGTTTTTTGCCAATTGCTTGGCTAAGTCGGCAAGAACAGTTTCGGCACCTCCTTTTCCCAAATTTACAATCACCAGACATACCTTGCCTTTACTCATCTATTTGTCATTTAAATTTTGTAGGTACTTCGGCCATTCTCCGATGTCAATCCACGAGCCTTCACTCACGGTGTAGACACCAACTTTATACCCATCTTCTTTCATCTTTTCGATGACCGTGGTGATGTGGATGAATTTATTATTTTGAATATAATCAAACACCACAGGCTCTAGTATATACACACCAGTATTGATTTTCAAGACTATTTCGGGCTTCTCTTTGAGTTCAACTAGTTCGCCGTCATCCTTGGTAATAATGGTGCCGTAAGGAATATTGATATTTTTCAACGATGCCACCATCGTCACCATATTCTTATTGTTTTTATGATACTCATAAATGCTGTTGAAATCTACATCAACCAAGATATCACAGTTTGTTAGAATAAAGGTAGACTTGAATTTTTCTTTCAATAAGGATAAACTTCCTGCTGTGCCCAACGGTGTCTTTTCGTGAATATAGGTAACCTGATATTGTTTTGAAAGTTCGGTGTTCAACACAAACTCTATCAGTTCTTTTTTATAGTTGAGTGAAATAAAAATATCCTTCATGCCATAATGCCCGAACCCATCGATGATATCTACAATAAATGGTTTCTCGTTGAGGGGTATCAATGGTTTTGGTAAGACGTTTGTGATAGGTTTGAGTCTCGAGCCATAACCGCCCGCCATCACAAAGAGCGGAATGTTTCTGAATTTAGTGCTTTTCTTTCGTTTGATGGTATTAAACAAATCATCCCAGCTATAGACCTTAATCAGTTCTTTATTCTTATTGACAACCGGCATGCATTCTAAACGCTTCTCAAACATCAGTTCTTTGACGTGTTCAATAGGGTCGGTGTCTTTACAAACGATATACTTTTCTTTTCGTAAAATATTGCTGACCGGTAGGTTGAGGTCGGTATTTTTAATAATTGCACGTTGAATATCGCCTGCGCTGATAAGGCCATAAAACTTATTGTTTTCTATGATAAAAAGAACCTTGGTCTTGTATTGATCCATAAGACTGAACGCCGCAATGATCTTGGTTTCTTTTGTGATGATATGTTGTAATCGTTCCATTAGTGGTCTATTTCATTAGTAAGTATGTCCTGAATGACATTATGGGTTGGCTTCCATTGAAATGCCTTGAACGCCTGTTGGTTATCGCCTATCGTATCGAGGATTTCATTGGGTCGTTGCACGTTTGAATAAGTCACCTTCACATCATGTGATTGCATCGTTATGGCAGCCTCCACGATTTCTTGTATAGACACCGATTGGCCGCTGCATACATTAAATACGTTTCCATTAAATTCATTGTGTTGCATGATACGGATAATTGCATCTGCCACATCATCTACGTGCACATAATCGCGCTTGGGTCTCGGGTCTTCGAGTTGAATATGCCCTTCCGTTGCCATGCTTAAAATTTTCGATACTAGAAAATGAGCGGGTTGATTTTTGCCATAAATATTGAACGGACGCACGATGCTATAATGGACATTGAAATAGCGCGCATAGCCTACACATAGTTGCTCCCCAAGTAGCTTCGATTGGGCATAAGGATTAAAGTCGGCGACCGGATGCATTTCATCGATGGGGAAATACTGCGGTTGGCCATAGACATAGGAACTCAGATAAATCAGTTTGATATTTCTGACGCGGCACAATTCCAATATCGACAAGGTAGTATCGATATTATTTTTATAAAACAAGTAAGGGTTGGTAAAGGAATCAGGTACAAATGTTTTTGCCGCCAGATGTACAATCACATCGCAATCAGCAGCGTCCTGTTTCAATCGCGTTGCATCGTCTAATGAATGTTTGAACAATGGTTGGTCGATGAGCTCAAAACCAGTACTCGTCGCGAGTGCCTTCGTCAATGCCGAACCGATGAAACCGTCTATACCGCTAATTGAAACCTTCATGCTTATACGTTATAGATATTAGACTTATACTTCGATAAGTTAGCCGGATCACGGAACCATTCGACTGTGATAGCCAATGCTTCATCAAAGGTGTGTTTCGGCGTCCAGTCTGTATGTTGTTTTAGTTTGTCTGCGGTACCCCATAATCGGTAGACCTCACTTTTCTCTGGCCGCATCCGCTCGTTTTCTTGCACAATCTGTGTGCCTGGCGATAGGAGGGTAATCAATTTCTCAGCTAAATCACCAATACTTATTTCTGTGTTTGTGGCAATATTGCAATCTTCACCGATGAGGGTTTTTGTATCAGCAATGGTCATAAAGGCCTGCACTGTATCCTTCACATATAATAAATCTCTTGTTGGATAAACATCGCCCAATTTGAGGGTTTCGGTTTGATTCAGCAATTGTGAAATAATGGTTGGTATGATGGCCCGAGCCGATTGTCGCGGACCGAATGTATTGAAAGGTCGAACGATAGTCACTGGTGTATCAAAACTGCGGTAGAATGATTCGGCAATACAATCAGCTCCGATTTTGGATGCCGAATAAGGCGATTGAGGTTGACGCGGATGTTTCTCATCGATCGGCACGTATTGCGCAGTTCCATATACTTCAGAGGTGGATGTCACCAACACGCGTTCGGTGCCATAATCCTTACAAGCTTGCATGACATTGAGCGTGCCCTTGACATTGGTATCGATATAGCTATCGGGTGAGTGATAGCTGAACGGGATCGCGATGAGAGCTGCAAGATGATAGACTAGCGATGTATCTTTCACAGCAGTGCGCACACCATTCGGATCGCGGATATCACCGGCAAAAATTTCAATCTCATTGATAATCTCTTTGTCTAATGTATCAATCCAGCCCCAGCTATTAAATGAATTATAATATACAAATGCCTTGACAGATTTTCCCGATTTAACCAATTCTTCCACCAAATGACTGCCGATAAATCCATCGGCACCCGTTACTAATACTTTTTCACTTGACATGGTCTCAAAGTTATTGCACTAAACCAACATAACGAAATATTATAAACATTTATTGATCTTGCGAGTGCTATGGCCACTTTCTCGCTAACTCGCATTGATGCAAACACTTTGTCTCTTGCACAATTGAAGATCCGCTAGAATTCACAAGTGCAGCAAGGAAGTCAATGAAAAAACGACGCATTGAATAATTAATCCTTCAATGTCTGTATGGATGACGTTTAATGTTTATTTTCGTGACCTATGTGTGGAATAACCGGCTTTGTTGACTTTCAAAATAAAAGCACCCGATCTGTTCTTCAGCAGATGAACGACACGCTTCATCATCGCGGACCCGATGGCGAAGGGCTAGAATTTGTTCAACAACCATTAGCTGTGGTTGGCATGGCTCATCGAAGGTTGAGTATAATCGATCTTTCGGAAGGTGGCAAACAACCTAAACAATACAAGCATTTTACGATCACCTTCAACGGTGAAATTTATAATTACAATGAGATAAAAAAAGAATTGGCAGTCTTAGGTCATCAATTCAATAGTCACTCCGATACAGAAGTGCTTCTTCACAGTTACGAAGAATGGGGCACGAAGGCCGTCGATAAATTGATCGGCATGTTCGCCTTTGTCATCTTTGATGCAGCGCGGAATGAACTTTTTTGTTGCCGAGACCGTGCAGGCGTTAAGCCGTTTTTCTATAGCTTTCAAAACGATGTATTTTTATTTGCGTCTGAATTAAAAGCGTTGCTTCAACATCCAGCGTTCGATAAGAAAATCAATATGGATGCCGTCGCAAGCTTTTTGCAATTTGGGTATGTGCCACATCCTCATTGTATCTATCAGCAAACATCAAAACTAAGTCCAGGCCATCATTTGACATTGAATCTTGCGAGTAAAGAGATGGTCATCAACCAATATTGGAACGTCTACGACTACTATAATAAACCCAAGCTTACGATAGACTTAAACGAAGCCATTACGCAAACAGAAGCCTTATTAATCAGTGCTTGTCAGTATCGTATGGTCAGCGATGTGCCTGTAGGTATCTTTTTAAGCGGCGGGTATGACAGCTCTGTGGTGACAGCCTTATTGCAACATCAATCATCCACCAAACTCAAAACGTTTACCATTGGTTTTAAGGATGATGGTATCAATGAAGCCCATCACGCCAAGGCAGTGGCCCAGCATCTCGGTACCGATCATTATGACTATATCTGCACCGAAAAAGAAGCACTAGATATAGTGCCTACCTTGCCCTATTATTACGACGAACCTTTTGCCGACAGCAGCGCCATACCCACCACCTTGGTTAGCAACATGGCAAAGCAGCAAGTAACTGTAGCAATCAGTGCCGATGCTGGCGATGAAGTTTTTGCTGGGTATAATCGCTATGAATACCTGCAGAAATTTGGCGGAAAAATTCAGTCAATGCCTTGGTTTGCGCGCAACGCCTTGTCGGGTTTGATGAGCAAGGTTGATGCCGATGCTATTCCGATACTACGAACTAAATATCTCTTTCACAGCCGATATGAAAAAGTGAAACAATTGCTGCTCGAACCCGATGACCGAAAGATGAATCTGGCCCTGAGTAAGCAATTCACGGAACAAGATGTCACGAAGTTGTTGAAACAATCCTGGACTTCAGTATCGTCGGCCTTTGATAGTAATGAATTAAGTGCCGAAACGTATGATGTCATTTCATCTATTATGGCGATCGATTATCAAACGTATTTGGTGGATGATATTATGCAAAAAGTTGACCGTGCCACGATGACCCACAGCTTAGAAGGAAGAGAACCTTTTCTCGATCATCGAGTGATTGAATGGGCCGCTCAGTTACCAACATCGTATAAATATCATAAAGGCATTACCAAGTATATCCTGAAAGAAATTGCGCATCGATACATTCCGAAAGATATAATGGAACGACCCAAAATGGGATTTGGAGTGCCGGTGAATAACTGGCTTGTAAACGAATTGCGACCTCTTGTCGACCACTATCTATCTGTTGAGTACCTCGCGAAGCAGGGAATTTTCAATACACAGTATGTAGTAGACCTGAAGGCTGCATTCTATAAAGGAAAAAAAGAAAAAGCTGAAAAGATATGGTATCTGCTGATGTTTCAGCTTTGGTTTGAGCAATGGATGACGTAAACGAATTGCCAACTAGGCTTGCTTCTGTACCCGATAATAAATTAATACCAAGGCCGTAAAATAGAAAGGCATCATTGGAATTTTATAACGCATCAGCGTTCCGAAATTGCCACTTGTGATACCGACGGACAAGGCAAAGACCATTGAAAAAATTACGCAAAAAAGAATGACGGGATTCGTGAATATACTCTTCAGAGTACGCATGATACCAGTTTTGAAAATTACATACAATGTCACAAGCAAGGTTAGTAAACTTTCCATCGATGCAATCAGTGTGATAGGCTTATTGGCTTCCCAAAAATAGGGTCTGAATAACGTAACATTCATACCGGCTGGCGCTAGCTTTAACACCCCATTGATACTGGGTTCAAATTCGCCCAAACTATAACGACTTTCAGCGAAGCCTTCCATGGTAAGATACACGTAGGTAGTTCTTGCACTTTCAAGAATCGTATCCATCGAAAAACTTTCAAAGTTGTCAGACAAATTTACAAACGTCCAATACACAATATAGCTAAGCGTCACAATGACAAGGGGGACAGCGATTCGCCTGATCAATTTATTTTGTATAGTATCGACCATGCTGATCAATAGCAGTAACAAGATAGGTGGCGTAAAGGCAAGAAGGATATACATTTTTACACGAAGCAGCAGCCAGCCCATAAGGATGAGCATCAGCATATTGACGAATAACTTTTTCCGTTCAAAAAATAAATTGAAATACGCATAAAAAAAATAACCCATTGCGCCAATACAGACTATTTCTTTTGAGATGACAGAACTCCAAAAAAAGACGGATGGAATGAACAAACAAGTGATGGCTAGCGGCTTACTTAAATGCGGATAGAAATGATAAAATACTTTATAAATTCGCCAACAACCACCGTAGGCAAACAACCCTAGTATCATACTGATGACCACATAACTATTGAAACAAAAAAAACTAATCAACGCTGACGCTTTGATGATGATGGATTCCTGATTCATGAAAATAAATTTGTTCAGATCCAAATTGATATTCTCGGGTATATAGGTATCATACGAAGAGAAAATTAATGTAAGTGAACTCGATGGGTCAATTTTAAATAGGTTGTATAGCTGATTACTAGACCAATAATATGTAAACGAATCGACGCCGCCTTTATAGATCAGAATATGATGAATCAGAAACACTAAGATGCCCAATAGTCTGACTCCGTAGCCTAGAATAAAATATTGTTGAATGGCTACAGGTTGCCTTTCGCGCCAGTATTTCAAAAATTTAAAAATCAGAAACAAAAAAAGAGGAATCAATATCAAGTCTTCTATGAAAAATAATTCCTTGTATCCATAGACGTTTGTGAGTTTATTAAAATCTTGTATTTGTTCAGGAGAAAAATTCATTATAGGTATCAAAAATAGTACTTTTAACCATATTCCTTTCCCTTTTTACACGGCAGCACATAAGGCGAATCCTACCCTGCTTATTCATCGAATGATAGTGATGCAATCTCAATGATGTCAACTTGCATAAACACGATACGAAGGAACCGACCTGATTAACACATGTCAAGAAATGAAGCAACATAGCCGGCTATATTTTTCTATGTGTATGAATGAATCGAGTTTATAGCATCAACAAATATTTTTTGAATACTTTTGCAACCGTTTCTCAATAAGGTCAACGTATGCCACGTGTCATCAGAATATTTAACAGGTTAATTTTAGGCGGTCCCGCTTTTAATGTCACGTACCTGACTAAATTTCTTGAGCCTGATTTCGAAACCAAGCTACTCATCGGTACGAAAGAGGCACACGAGCAAGATGCTGATTTTCTTATGGAACAATATGGCATCACGCCAGTTGAAGTGCCAGATATGAAACGCGCTATTAATTGGAGCAATGACAGCGCTGCGTATCAGCAAATCAAACAAATTATTCAGGAATACAAGCCGCATATTGTACATACGCATGCTGCCAAACCCGGTGCTATTGGTCGTTTAGCAGCTTCTGCTTGTAAGGTGCCTGTGATCGTACACACGTTTCATGGTCATGTTTTTCATTCTTATTTTGGCAAGATAAAATCCAATCTCTTCGTTCAAGCCGAGCGTTATTTGGCCCGAAAGACCGATCGTATCATCGCTATTAGTGAACAACAGAAAGAAGAACTCACAACCCAATTTGGTATATGCGCACCCAACAAGATGGTGGTGGTGCCGCTCGGATTGGATCTTGAAAAATTTTATACCGATCAAGAAAGCAAGCGAACGGAATTCAGACGTCAATTCGATATCAAGGATGATGAAATTGCGATTGGTATCATCGGACGTATTGTGCCTATTAAGAACCACACCTTGTTTATCGATGCCATAAAAATAGTACTTGAACGCACGCAGCAAAAGATTCGTATTATCATCGTGGGTGATGGCGATCAACGTGATACCTTGTTCAATCAGTTGAGCGCCTATCATATTCCATATCATTATTTTCCCGAAAAGAAGGATTCTCAAACGGTGACTTTTACTTCGTGGCTCACAGAAATGGATGAGGTATTTGCCGGTATTGATATCGTAGCCTTGTCGTCGCTTAATGAAGGAACACCTGTTTCGCTCATTGAAGCACAAGCTGCCAATAAACCAATTGTCACCACTGATGTCGGCGGTGTGCGTGATGTGGTGCTTGAAAATGAAACTGCCTTTATCACGCCTTCTGGCGATGCCGCCTCGTTTGCAGAGGCTTTGCTCAAGCTCACTGAAAACGCCACACGCAGGCAAACAATGGGGCAACAAGGTTGCAGTCTGGTGAAGGATAAATTTGACAAGTCGAGATTGGTCAATGATGTCCGTAAATTGTACTATCAATTACTGCAAGAAAAAAATGTGTCGTTCTAAAACGATTCGTGACTATTTTTGTCGCCTCGTATGAATATTCTTCTCACCGGTGGTGCCGGTTTTATTGGTTCTAATTTAGCGAAGGCATTGCTTACGAACGATAAGGTGTCAAAAGTGCGTGTCCTTGATAATTTTGCAACAGGCTTTCGCGAAAACATTCAAGACCTGCTAGCGCATCCGAAGTTTGAATTGATAGAAGGCGATATCACCGATTTTGCGACCTGTGAAAAAGCGATGCAGGGCATACATCTTGTCAGTCATCAGGCGGCATTGGGTTCTGTACCTCGTAGCATCATAGACCCCGTAAGTACGAATAATACCAATATCACAGGCACACTTAATATTTTTACAGCAGCCAACAATGCGCACGTAAAACGAATCGTATATGCGGCCTCATCATCAACCTATGGCGACAGCGAATCGTTGCCAAAAGTAGAGCACATCATCGGGCGGCCTCTTTCGCCGTATGCCGTTACTAAATATGTGATGGAACTGTATGCCGATGTGTTTGCCCGCACCTATCAGATGGAATTTATTGGCTTGCGTTATTTCAATGTCTTTGGTCCGCATCAAAGTCCGAAAGGCGCTTATGCCGCAGTGATACCTTTATTTATGGAGGCGATACTGAAAAATGAAGCGCCTATCATTAATGGCGATGGCAGTTATAGCCGCGACTTTACGTATATCGATAATGTTGTGCAAGCCAATATCAACGCCTTGTTTGCCGAACAGGCTGAAGCAATAAATGAGGTGTATAATATTGCCTTTGGCGAAAGCACAACCTTGATGCAACTCTATACCTATATCAAAGAAATTGCGGGCTCCTCGCTTGAACCTATCTTCGGCGATTTTCGTCAAGGAGATATTCCACACAGTCTTGCCAATATCGACAAAGCCAAACGACTCTTACATTATCAGCCAAGTATTTCAGTTAGAGACGGCTTGAAAATTGCCTTCGATTGGTATAAAAAGAATGGATAGGTCAGTTAAGTTATTGAGGTGATTAAAAATTTCAAGAAGGAAGAATTATGTCAAGAGTATATAGGGAGCCGAATTAAATCAATTCGTACGTAATGAAAATATCTCAAGTAGGTATCAAACTTATTCAAATATTTGAATCTTGTTGTTTACAAGCGTATCAAGATAGTAAGGGT
>CAIRSV010000166.1 GCA_903881265.1 uncultured Bacteroidota bacterium | reverse complement strand
CTGCAGTTTTTTTATTTCATCGCGAATATTCTTCACTTCCTTGAACAAGAGGTTGCGTTGTTCGCGTTCAGCTTTCCCGAAACTACGCTTATACTTAAGCGCCATCTTCCTGAATTCTTCCGCCCGTATTTTCAATTGTTTGATTTCTTTTTTCTGACTGCTATCGGCCAATTTACCTTCAGGTGTGAATGGAAAAATGGCTTCATTCACTTTAGAGGTATTCCCGATACGGAGTATTTTCAGTCCAATCTTGTTCAGACCGATTGCAATATTATCCACGGCAGTATTGCTTGGGGCCGACACGAGTACTTTCTCACCGGCTTTCACCAGACAACGTATCGCCTCGATCAGCGTGGTGGTTTTACCTGTACCCGGAGGCCCGTGTACTATTGTCAGTTGCGTGTTTTGCATAGTAGCATTCACGGCCTTGCGTTGACTATCATTAAGCAATGGATTTAAAATATCCGTTGCACGAACAGACTCATCATCCGTCTTCGGCATATCATAATCGGCATCGTGTATACCAAGAAACAACGGATACAATCTATCATTTTTCGAAAGATCATTCAATCCACGTTTCATAATCATGGTGGTACGATGATCGGGTGAAAGTTTGATACCCACACCTCGTTCTTCGATCCAATCGGGATAATCGGGTGCAAATAATCTGAACTCGCCCGACTTACCATCCAGACTCAATAAGATCCCTTTCACAGGTTCTTCGCCTTCGATAAAACATTCGATAGCCGAGCCATCACGAAATTGATTGGTATCTTGAGGGAAATTGAGTCTGAACGAAATCTCTGGATAATCGGCATAACCGAAACTCTTACGCGTGATAGAAATCGGATGCAAGGCCAATCCTTCTGACTTTAATGACCGCAGGGTATGTTCCTTATCAAGACTAAAACGCTTCACCTGTTCTTTCTCTTCCAGCTCGATGCACGTCAACAATTTCTGTATGTGTGGATGTATGTCTTCCATTGGGCGAAAATACATTGAAGCGAGAGAATCAAGAAGTATTATCTAGCGAGGCTAAAGGATTTACGCACGATCTTCAATTACCCCACATTCAATAGTTACTTCAGCAACAATCATTCGTTCAAAAGTAACCATTGCATTGTTCGAGTAAGAACTTCATCTCAATAAAAGCTAAGTACTCAGCAATTAGCTGATGATGTTGTCTTCTTCTTGAGTCATTGTTACGATGAAATTATTTCTTAGCATACTTTTGCGCGCGAAAACAAGATTGTTTTCAATTTAAATTTCTATTCACATAAACTCTTTAGCATGAATCAAAAATCTATGTTGCTTTTTATCGCCTTATGTCTCGGCTCCTTTTTTGGACAAAGCCAAATCGTAAGTACCGAAAACTTTGATGCAACCACCTACCCTCCGACTGGATGGAGTATCAAACCTACCATTACACCGACTAATTTGTGGGGACGACGAACTGCTCCTTTTACAAATCCTGTTGTAACGCCTCACAGCGGAGTTGCGGTTTCTCGTTTTGCCCGTAATGCAGCCGCTGGAACCAAACAGACCTTGATTACAAGAGCCATTGATTATACGAATAGAGGTACAAGCGCCGCAAGTCTTAGCTTCTGGATGTTCAGAGACAGCACTGCCGCAGCAAACCTTGATTCTATTCGTGTATTTGCTAATTCAATAGACACATTGGATGCCTCAGCGGTTTACTTAGGTACAATCGCTCGAAACAGAAGCATTGCAATTCCTGATACACAATCGGCAAATGGATGGTACCAATATACCTTTGCTATTCCTACTACCTTCACAGGGAATACCACCACCCGTTTTATATTTGAAGGCACAGCGCAGACAACAACAACTGGTGGACAAGGAGCAAATATTTATATCGATGATGTAACATTTGATGAGTATCCTCCAATCTGCACTGGTACGCCAAACGTAGGTAATATCTCACCTTCAACAAATCTTATCTGTGGCGGAACAGGTTCGGCGATATTGAGTCTGTCTGCTCCCATTATAGGATTGGTAGGAATTACGTATACGTGGCAGCAATCTGCAAGTGCAACCGGCCCGTGGACAACAGTTGGAACGAATGCTATCACTTGCAATACAGGGACTATTACATCAACAACCTATTATCAATGTGTAGTGAATTGCTCTTACTCGAGCCTTTCATATACCACACCGGTTGACACCTTAGTCGTTTCGGCTAATCTACCTCCGGTTGTAACGGTATCTCCTGCTAGCGCTGTGTATTGTGCTGGAGCTGCAGGCGTTCAATTAGTAGCTTCTGGTGCTGTAACGTATTCTTGGTCGCCGGCAACAGGATTAAATACAACAACAAGTGATACAGTCAATGCATCCCCTGCTGCAAACACGCAATATATTGTTAGAGGAACTGATGCTGTTGGTTGTTGG